>JAZDLY010000170.1:0-10797 GCA_043801485.1 Candidatus Omnitrophota bacterium
ACCAAGATGGATTATTCTAAAAATTCAGTCTGCGGAATAGGGAACTTGCGGGGTCATACTTTAGACAGTGAAGAAGACTTACTCGAGGAACATGTAGAGCTCGGACTTTGAAGCGAGGACGAACTGAACGTAGAGACCAGAGAGGAATTTCAGATCGGACTCCGCGATGAAATCTTCGGGGTTCGACGTTGCCACCACCAGCATGTTGTCTTTGATATCAATGGGGAAAACGCAATATTTCTTCAGGGCATCCAGAGGAACCTTGGACACGGCCTCGGGATTGATATTATAGTTGGAGAGTTTGATGTAAGGAATATTGTATTGTTTGGAAAGCCCCTGCATGAGGTCGATCTCATTGACATAGCCTCTATCGATCAAAATCTCACCGAGAGATTTGTTTGAGTTTCGCTGATCGCCTATGGCTCTCTGAAGATGCTCAAATGTGATCAGGCCCATGCTGATCAGGATTTCCCCTAACTTAGAACCAAACTGGCGGGCCAGGGCGGTGTCGAGCTTTTCTTGAGTAGTAAAACCGAGCTGGACGATTACCTCGCCGAGAATTTTCTTTTTCTGCTTTTGGGCCTCCAGGGCCTCCAAAAGCTGACTCTCGGTCAAAATGCCATTCTCAACAAGTAACTCGCCAAGTTTTCTGGGGATACGGGGCATGTGTTCTTTGCCTTCCTATGCTTGGGCCAGAACGCGCTCGACTTCTTCGCGCGTCGTCAAGCCTTCCTTCAACAAAGGTTCCAGCGATTTAGAAAACGGGATCATGCCGTGCTTGATGGCATTCGCTTTCAATTCTTCACCGCTGGCCTTCTTCAAAATGAGCTCCCTTATTATATCAGTAATCTTCAAAATTTCAAATACTCCCGTGCGTCGCTTATAGCCAGAATGATTGCAATGAACACAACCCTGCCCCTTGCAGATCTTGCAACTCAGGCGCACCAGACGCTGGGAAACAACGCCGGTCAGAGCCGTTGAAATAAAAAATGGCTCAACGCCCATGTCGAGCAGTCGAATGACTGTGTTGACCGTATCTTTGGCGTGCAGCGTCGAAAAAACAAGAGCGCCTGTCAGGGCTGCCTGGAGGGCGATGCGAACAGTTTCCACATCGCGAATTTCACCGACCGCAATCACATTGGGGTCTTGCCGCAAGATCGCGCGCAGACCCGTGACAAACGTCATGCCAAAATCATGGTTGACCTGAATCTGGTTGATGCCCGTAAATTTCACCTCGACCGGATCTTCAATGGTGCAAATATTCTTTTCCCTGGAATAAATGTGTTTTAAGATGGAATACAACGTTGTCGTTTTGCCCGAACCCGTCGGTCCTGCAATCACGACAAATCCTTCGGGTTTATATACCAGGATGTCCAGGGCCGCCATGATGTCTTTGCTCATGCCCAAATCCACCAGATTCATGCAATAACGACTGGAATCCATCAACCTCATCACAATGCGCTCTCCGCCAATTGTAGGCATGGAGGCCACCCGGATGTCATAATCGATGTTTTCGTGCAAAAATGTAAAACGGCCATCTTGCTGGTGGCGTCTTTCCGTAGGGTCCAAACTCGCCATCAGCTTGATGGCATTGACCAGCGATGTCAGGTTCGTGTGCTGATCTGAAAACCGTTCGATGTCTCTCAAGATCCCGTCGATCCTGAAGCGTATCGTTAATTCTTCTTCATGACCAAATTCCCTGCAGGGTTCCCAATGGATATCCGTGGCCCGCTCCTTGATGGCCCTGCGGATAAAACTGTAAATCATATCCAACGTTTCTTGCCGAATATCCGTGCGGCGTTCAACCATGATTGTCTCCTTTTAATGAGCACATAACTTACGTCACAAACCTACGTAAGTCATGCCCTCATTTAATTCTATCTGCAATGCCCCATTGCGGTCAAGATAAACTTAAAAAGAACCGCGGTGCGTCAAAACCAAAAAAATCCACAGAAGCCCGCTCGTGTAAAAACCGCAGACGACGTCATCCAACATAATCCCCCAACTGCCGGCAAGTCGTTCGACCCTGCGCACCGGAAAGGGCTTAAAGATGTCTAATAATCTAAAGACCAAAAAACCGACAAGAAGCATCACGCCGTCGATTGAGGCGACCGGAACAAGGATAAAGGCAACGAAAAAACCAAAGACTTCATCGATAACGACTTCCTGAGGATCTTTTTGTCCTACCATGCGCTCGAAGCGGCCGGCTGTCAGAAATCCTGCTAGCCCCACGAGAAGACTTGTTACGACCAACAGCGCAAAATTTTGACAAACGATGATGTATAACAAAAGTGCTGCGACCGTGGCCGCTGTCCCAGGTGCCACAGGGACATAGCCAACATAGAAAAATGTCGCCAAGAGTCTAGTCAAAATCTTCATCAAAAACCTTTGATCAATTTTCTATTCTGCCACAGATAACTAAAGCCCGAAGCCAGTGTTAAAAACACCGTCCCGCTCATAAGCAGCAAAATGGCTGTCCGCGTTCCGTTTTCAAACGCCTGGCGGGCCTGGCCGCTACCGGAGAACGATTCCTTAAAAATAACAAAAAGAAGAATGACAAAAATGGTGAGCATCTGGGAAACGGTTTTATGCTTGCCGGCTCTCTCGGCCGCAAGCACAACGCCTTTTCTTATGGCAAACAACCTCAGGCCCGTGATGAGAAATTCCCTGGCGATAATAACAATCACCATCCAGGCCGGAACAAGCCTAAGCTCTACAAACGCCAAAAAAATGCCAATGACTAGTATTTTGTCGGCGATCGGGTCCATGAGCTTCCCGAAATCAGAAGTTTCTTTTCTTCGACGGGCCACCCAGCCGTCCAAAAAATCCGTACCGCAGGCCGCAAGAAAAATAACCAAGGCGATCACTTTGGCAATCATGCCTTCCATAAAAAGAAACCACATCAAAAGGAAGGTCATGCCGATGCGCGCCATCGTCAGCTTATTGGCCAGATTCATCTCTCACCTCGGCAACCAAATCATACTCGTAGGCATCTCTCACCTGAGCGCGCACCATGGCCCCCGGTTTCAGGGGTCGGGAAGATTTCACATACACCACGCCGTCCACCTCGGGGGCATCGTGTTGCGTGCGACCGAGATAAACGCCCTGCCCGGCGTCTTCTTCATCGATCAAAATATCCAGACAGCGCCCGATTTTTGATTCCTGGATCTTGGCAGAAATTTTTTTCTGCAAGGACAACAAGCGCCTGAACCTGCGTTCTTTTTCTTTGGCACTCACCTGGGAACCGAACGCATACGCCGGAGTCCCTTCTTCACGCGAATAGACAAAAGCCCCAAGTCTGTCAAATTGCATTGTCTGGACAAAATCCAGAAGTTCCTGAAACTCTTTTCTTGTCTCTGACGGAAAACCAACGATCAATGTCGTTCGCAGGCAGACACCGGGAATCAAACGTCGCAGGTCCCTGACCAGACGCACGATCTTTTCTCTGCCAAGCGGCCGATTCATACATTCCAAGATCCGGTCATTGATGTGCTGCAGGGGCAAATCAATATAAGGACAAATTCTGGGCTGGGCGGCCACCAACTCCATAAGCTCTCGCGTCACATGCAGGGGGTGCAGATAAAGAAGCCGAATCCAGGGAATCGTTGTCGAAGACAGGATCTTCTTAAGCAGGACGACAAGCGGCAAGGACTTTTTCCAACCACGGCGACCGGCACAACGATCCAGCCCATAGGATGTCGTATCCTGGCCGATGATATCCAGCTCCCGGACACCCTGGCGCTCCAGAAATGCTGCTTCTTTGAGGATCAAATCGACAGCGCGGCTCCTCAAGGGGCCTTTGATGAAAGGAATAGCGCAATAGCTGCACCTGTGGGCACAACCTTCAGAAATCTTCATGTAGGCCAAGTGAGCCGGCGTCAGCCGGACCGCCCGGTCGAAACGATCCTTAAAACCAACAACGCCCTCAAACCCGTCGACCTCAGGCAGGCTCTGCCGCAATTCCCGCGAATAGCGCTGGCTGAGACACCCACGGACTAAAACTTTTTTTATCTTGCCTTTCTTCTTTAGATCAAGAAGGTCACAAATGACACCGATAGACTCCTCTTTAGCCTCTTGCGTGAACGCGCAGGTATTGACAATCACCGTGGAGGCTTCTTCGACAGGAACAACCCGACCGCCTTGACGGCGAATGTCGCTTAAGATTTTTTCGGAATCCACAAGGTTGCGACTACAACCCAGGCTGATCAAGCCGATGCGGCGAGAACTATCCATTGATGGAAAGTCCGGATCTAGTGATAAGAACGTTTTTAAGGGGCTTGCCGGGCCGCCCGATCTTCTTTAAGAGTTTGCCATTAAGCTCAAGCTCGACCGCTCCAGCATTGCCAAGCCACAATCCAATCTTATCGGACGCCTGCCAACTTTCCGTGGCCCCTCGGGCCAAAATCCCCTGAAACACAACTTTGCCGTCCACTTTTACCTGAAGCCAAGTTTTTTCCTTGGCGCGCAGAACCAAATTGATTTTTTCTTGGCTTTTCTGCGCAGGCGCGGCAGAAGCGGAAACCGTCGGCGCAGCCTCCTTTTTGACAACAGGCGAAGGTGTCGGCTTCAAGCGGTCTTCTTTAGAGGTTTTCGCCGTCTGAGCTGTTTTGGCAGTGGTCGCCCCGGCACGACGGCTAACCGTTTTGCGGTGATGACGACCTAACTGCAGGAGCCCAATCACCACAAGAAAAACCAGCAGACCGGCTAAAATTTTGTAATTATTCTTTCGAAAAATTTTTCTCAAAGCCTTTGCCAAAACCGCACCAAACGCAAACGTTTTGATCAAAGGCTGCTCTCCAGGAAATCTAATGCGTCGGGCTCGACTGAGTTCTCCGGAATCCAGGGCCGCCTGATAGCGTTTCAAAATCTCCTCTTTATTCAAATCCAGATACTCGGCGTAAAGCTTTAAAAAACCTTTTGTGTAAACAGGACCAAGGGACTTTGTCGCGTCGCTCTCCATGGCCTTCAAAATATTGACGTGGATGCGCGTGCCCTTGCTGGCTGTTTCAAGACTGATGTTCTTAACCGTGCGTGCTTCCTTGAGAATGCGACCGACGCTTTTCTCTTCTTGGTGTTGTGGATTCATGGTCTATGCCGCCTCCTTCTTCATCTGATCTTTCAACCACTGCTCCCGATCCACAAGAATTTCCCGAGGCTTAGAGCCGCGGTAAGGACCGACCAGCCCTTCTTCCTGCATCATGTCAATCAAGCGCGCGGCCCGTGTGTAACCAAGTCGCAGACGACGCTGCAAAATGGAAACCGAAGCCTGACCTGTCTCAATGATCAGCTTTGACGCCGTATCGTAAAGTTCGTCCTTCTCACCCAGGCCGCCGATGAGCCCCTGTTCTTGTTGTTTTAAAATCGACTCATCATACACCGGCTCAGCCTGTTTTTTGATGAAATTCAAGATATTCTCAATCTCGCCGTCTTCCATGAAACAGCTCTGGGCGCGGATCGGCTTGGCCTGACCCGGCTGCAGAAACAAAAGATCCCCACGGCCGAGTAATTTTTCAGCGCCGTTCATGTCCAACACCGTGCGCGAATCCACCTTGGAGGCAACCTTAAAAGAAATCCTGGCCGGGAAATTGGCCTTAATGACCCCCGTGATGACGTCCACCGACGGCCGCTGGGTCGCCAAAACCAGATGAATACCCACGGCCCGCGACAATTGTGCCAGACGCGCAATCGCACTTTCCACCTGATCCCGGACCATCATCATCAAATCAGCCAATTCGTCGATCACCACGATGATATAGGGAAGCTTTTGTTTCTTCTGATTGTAGGCCTCGATGTTGCGCACGCCCTCCTGGGCCAAAAGCTGATAACGCTGGTCCATCTCCATTGTCACCCATGTCAAGGCCATGGCCACTTTCTTGGGGTCTGTGACCACGGGGCTAATCAAATGAGGCAGGCCATTGTAAGGAGCCAATTCCACCATTTTGGGATCCACCATCAGAAATTTAACATCGCTGGGCGTGGCATTAAAAAGGATAGATAAAATAATACCGTTGACACAGACGGTTTTTCCCGAGCCCGTGGTCCCAGCGATAAGAAGGTGAGGCATTTCCCTCAGATCCGCGACAATGGGCTTGCCCGCGATATCTTTGCCGATGGCCAGCGTCAACTTCGAATCACAATTCCTGAATTCATCGGTGGAAAAAACTTCTTTCAAATACACCACGCTCGACTGGTTGTTGGGCACTTCGACGCCAACCCTGTTTTTCCCGGGGATAGGTGCCACAATCCTGACCGAGGTGGCCTTCATGGACAGCGAAATATCATCGGAAAGGCTGACAATTCTCTGGATTTTTACACCGGGGGCGGGTTCCAATTCATAGCGCGTGATGACCGGTCCACGCTCAATATCCGCCACGCGGGCGCTGATGTCAAAATCCGCAAGCGTGTCTTCCAAAATTTTGGCGTTTTCCGTCAGGTCATCCTTGATCTGACGCATCGACACCGGCGGCGGCGAATCCAAAAGGTCCAAAGATGGCAAGACATAATCCTCATCGGCAACCTCGCGGACAGCCTCCGATTTTTTCTCTTTTTGCTTTTCTTCGACCTTCGACTTGTCGATCTTGATAGTGACAGGGTTCGGCTCAAGGCTTTTTTGAAGTCTTACCTCCAAGGGCTCTGCTTCTTCTTTTTTATCCGCAGTCATGCCCAACGCTGCCTTTTTCGCAACAGCCCTCAACAATCCACAACCTTGCGGCTTTAACGCCAGGCGAGGTTTGCTCTGGCCCGGCATTCCCCGGAACCATCGAGTTTTAACATCTGCAATGAATCGGGTGATAAAAGGAAAAATCAGAATTTCGCCGATGAGCGGCAATGACAAGAGACCCAGCATGACCAAAATCACGTAGGCGCCGGACCGGCCGAAATAGTGAATAAGAAAATCCGAAAAAACGAGTCCCACGATGCCGCCGCGCCTGAATCGCGGAACCGGATCCTGGATCAAAAACATGGCCAAGAACGAACTCAAAGCCACCGAAAGGATAAGAATCCCCAAAAGCTTCATGATGTTGGTCCGGATGTTCTCGCCGCGGACGAATTTCAAACCCCATAAAAACAAAAATACGGGCACGGCATAAGACGCCAAGCCCAGGGAAAAAAATAGGACGCCGGACAAATAAGCGCCAAACACATTGATCAGATTTTTCGGGGGAGTGTTAGGACTGGAGGTATAAAAGGCCAGATCGCCGGGATGGTAAGAAACAAGACTCAGGGCGATCAGGGCCGTCAGGGCAAAAACAAGAATGCCGATGATTTCAAGCTGATGTTCCCTTTTCATAACAACGGCCTTAAGCAGAAGAGCTCTTGGACTCAGCCTGTTTCTTGCTTAAGTTGATGCGACCGAGCTCATCAATATTGACGACTTTCACCATGATCTCATCGCCGATTTTTACGACATCCTCGACATTTTTGACGTATTTGTCCGCCAATTCTGAGATGTGGCACAGGCCTTCTTTGTTGGGCAACACTTCACAAAAAGCGCCAAAATTCATGATGCGCTTGACCTTGCCTCTATAGATTTTGCCGACCTCGACATCTTCCGTCAGGCCCTTGATCATCTCCACAGCCCGCTGGGTGGCCGCACTGTCCGTGGAGGCCACAAGGACCTTGCCGTCATCTTCCACATCGATGGCCACACCGGTTTCCTCGATGATCTTACGGATATTTTTCCCGCCAGGACCGATCAGGTCGCCGATACGCTCCTGATTGATCTGCAAAGAGATGATCCGCGGCGCATATTCGGAAATTTCGTCTTTCGGCTTGGCGATCACCGCCTTGATTTTATCCAGAACAAAATGGCGCGCCTTTTGGGAACGCGACAGGACTTCTTCAATGATATCAAAACCGATGCCGTCAATTTTCAGATCCAGCTGGATTGCCGTGATGCCACTGCGAATGCCAGCGATCTTAAAATCCATATCTCCGTAATGGTCTTCCAGGCCGGAGATATCCGACAAAACAACATGCTCGGAATCTTCTTTCACTAAACCTAAAGCCACACCGGCCACCGGCTCTTTGATCGGCACGCCCGCATCCATGAGCGACAACGACGAAGCGCAAACCGTGGCCATGCTCGAAGACCCGTTGGATTCCAAAATTTCCGACACAATGCGGACCGTATATGGGAATGCGTCGGCCGTCGGCATGACGCACTTGAGCGACTTTTCCGCCAGGGCGCCATGACCGATTTCACGCCGTCCTGGACCGCGCACAGGCTTGACCTCGCCAACGGAAAACGGAGGAAAAGTGTAATGCAACATAAACTTCTTATAACTCTTGCCTTCCAAAGCTTCAATCATCTGTTCATCGGCAGCTGTGCCGAGTGTCGTCACCGCCAGGCTCTGCGTCTGGCCGCGGGTGAACAAACCTGAACCGTGAGTCCGGGGCAAAACGCCGACTTCACAGGTGATGGTCCTGATTTCATCAAGGGCCCGTCCGTCGACGCGCTTTCGCTCTTTTAAAATGACACGCCGCACCTCTGTCTTTTCTATTTCCTCCAAGGCGGCCTTGATATCCTTATCAGAAATCTTTTCTTCTTCTTTTTCAACGCAAAGTTTTTCGCAAGCTTCCTTAAAAAGCAAATGCATGGCTTCTTCGCGCTGCTCCTTCTGGCTAATCTTGCAAATCTCCTTGATGCGGTCCAGATAAGCGGTTTTGATAGCCGTCAATAAATCTGCGCTGACGCTCTTATCCTCAAAGGACATCTTGTCGGGATCGGCTTTCTTAATCAACTCCTCTTGGATATCAATCGAAGCCTGAAGAGACTTATGTCCGAACTGCAGCGCTTGGAGAACCAAGGATTCCTCCAGGCCTTTGGCTTCGCCTTCAATCATAAGCACCTTTTGGCGCGTGCCGACCACCACAAGATCCAGTTCGCTTTCCTGGCGCTGGGCATAAGTCGGATTCAACACCAATTCACCCTTGACTCTGGCCACGCGACATGCCCCGATAGGTCCTTGAAACAGAATAGGAGAAATCCCCAGGGCTGCGGAAGCGCCGATCACAGCCAGGACATCCGGATCGTTCTCTCCATCGCTGGAAAGGACAATCGCCATCACCTGAACGTCGTTCTTAAAACCTTTCGGAAATAAAGGACGGACAGGCCGGTCGATGAGCCGCGAGACAAGAATTTCGCTTTCCGACGGCCTTCCTTCTCGTTTGAAGAATCCGCCGGGAATTCTGCCGGCAGCATAGGTTTTTTCCTGATATTCGACGGACAGAGGAAAATAATCTATCCCCACTCTGACGTCTCGCGAGACGCAGGCGGTCACCAAAACAACCGAGCCGCCCATCTGGACCGTAACCGAACCGTCGGCCTGTTTGGCCATTTTTCCTGTTTCTAAAATCATCCGATCGTTCCCAAAAGGAACTTCCATCTTTGCATTTAACATCGTTTTCCCCATGATTATTTACGCAATCCCAACTTGGAAAGGATTTCCTCGTACTTTTTCGTATCGTTATTTTTTAGATACGATAAAAGCCGACGACGCGTGCTGACCATTTTCAGCAGCCCTTGGCGGGAATGGTGGTCTTTTTTATGTTGTTCAAAATGTTTGGACAGCTGGTTGATCCGCTCGGTCAAAAGCGCAATCTGCACAAATGCAGACCCCGTGCCCTTCTCGTGCATTTTAAAAGATTTGATGATGCCTTGTTTTTTGTCTTTCTCTAACGTCAACTTAGCCCTCCTGTTGTCAGCCCAAGGATGTCGGTTTTAGAGTCCTTAAGCAATGTCGTTGTTTAATTTAGGTGCCTAGTATACCTTGAACTGCCGTATTCGTCAAGGGGAAATCCCTCCAAATAAGTTCAGTCAAGGCCCTTGAGGGCCGGCACAACAAACCTGCCGTTTTTCTGGATCAGGCGGCCATCGAGCGTGATTTCGCCGTCCCCCTTTAAAATCTTAACCAGATCCCAGTGGACCGAAGACCGATTGCCGTTGTCGGCAACCTTGTAAGCCTGACCGGGCGTAAAATGGATGGAACCTGCAATTTTTTCGTCAAAAAGGATATTTTTTGTCGGCCGGCAAATATTCTTATTCAGGCCAAAAGCAAATTCCCCGATATAGCGCCCGCCTTTGTCCGCATCAAGAATTCTGTTCAAATCCCGCAGCGACCCTGCCCGAACCCCGGCCTTGACGATCTTGCCTTTCTTGAACTCAAATCGCACGCCGTTGAATTTTTTGCCATGATAAAAACTCGGGGTGTTGTAGGTGATGAACCCCTCGACGGAATCCTTGACCGGCGCCGTAAAAACCTCGCCGTCCGGCATATTGTGCAAGCCTTCACTTTTGACCGCCGGAATCCCGCGAATGGAAAACCGCAGGTCCGTGTCGCTGGCCTTGATGCGAACGGTTTTGGCACGCTGGACCATCTGCCAGAGCCGCGTGATTTTTCCTGCAAATGAGGGCCAATCGACATTGCAGGCCTTGAAATAAAAATCTTCGAATTGCGCCAGGCTCATTCCGGCATCCTTGGCCAACCCCTTGGTCGGATAGCGCGTCACAACCCAGCGCGTGTGTTCAACGCGCCTGTTCGTGATGGGACGCAACACCTTCTGGCGCTGAACCATGCGCGCCACCGGCGTCTGGGCAAAAATCCGCGTATTCTCTGTCCCACTGATGCCGATGTAGACCGTTGCCCTCTTCATGGCCTCCAGGCGATGCCTGGGAAAATAATTGAGCTGGGCATCTCCGGCCAACTCAAAAAAAAGTCGCGTCAGCTCATCGGATGAAAAGTGATACTCTACGGATGCCGCCCCTTTTTTCAAACACCGTTTGTAGAGCGCCTC
>JAZDLY010000006.1:0-2879 GCA_043801485.1 Candidatus Omnitrophota bacterium
TGAAAATCAAAAGCCCAAAGGTTCCGATAAACAACTCCAAAATCTGCTCAACAGAAGTGATCCTCATTATGCCGAAAACCAGAAGAGTCAAGTAGGGCAATGGAAGAAAATTCAATTTTTTTGTTTTTAAGCTCCTGCTTACAGCGAAAATGCTTAAGCTTATTAAAACAATAAAATAGAGCGCAACCTGAACATTGAAATTATTCATTAATTACTCCTATCTGTACAATTTATTCTTTTCAATATATTTGACAACTGCCGCCGGCGTCAGGTAACGGATCGACCTGCCATGCCGGACCAAATCCCTGATCAAAGAAGATGAAATATCCACCTGGGCCACGTTGATCTTTAAAAAATTCTTTCCGCTCAAGCGCTTGCCGTAGCCCGGACGCTTGGCCAGGACAAACTTGGCCATTTTTAAGATTTCGTCGATCTTTTTCCAGGACGGCAATTCGCTCACCAAATCAGAACCACCGAGCAAAAACAACCGCGCGGCCGGACACAGGGCCTTGATCTGACGAACGGTATCGACCGTATAGGACGTACCGCTGCGCTTGATCTCGATGTCTGAGACCGCAAAATGAGGATTGTCGGCGACCGCGAGCTTGGCCATATTGAAACGATGTGTTGCCGAGCAATTTCTAGCCCTTTGTTTATTCGGCGACTTAAACGCCGGCACCAAGATCACCTTATCCAATCTCAATTGACACAACACCTGCTCACCCAAAATCAGGTGACCATAATGGATAGGATCAAACGTTCCGCCGAGGATTCCAATCTTCATGATTCCGTCCATGGTCCACAGACCACAGTCCACAGAAAAAACTTTTTATCCGTCGACCGTGGACCGTCGACTGTGGACGGTTATTATTCCCGAATCTGTCCGCTCCCACGTATCACGTACTTATAAGTGGTCAACTCCTCTAAGCCCATCGGGCCGCGGGCATGAAGCTTATCTGTTGAGATGCCGATCTCTGCGCCAAAACCGAATTGATAACCGTCGGTAAACCGCGTCGAAGCATTGGCATAGACACAGGCCGAATCCACCTTTTTAAGGAATTTCTCCGCCTGTTCGCTTTCCGATGTCACAATCGAATCAGAATGGTTGGATCCGTAACGATTGATGTGTGCGATCGCCTCATCGATATTCTTGACGACTTTAACCGATAGAATAAGTGCCAGGTACTCTCTAAACCAATCCTGTTCGCTGGCGCGCTTTACCCCTTTGACGATGGCTTTTGTCCTGGCGCAGCCGCGGACTTCCACGCCCGCGTCCTGCAACGCCTCGATCATCGTGGGTAGAAAATCTTTGGCAACCGCCTCATGAACCAAGAGTGTCTCGACCGCGTTGCACACGCCAGGCCTCTGGACTTTGGCATTGAGCACAATCCGCTGGGCCATGGCAAAATCAGCAGAATCGTCCACATAGACGTGGCAAACACCCTTGGTGTGCTTGATAACCGGAATCCTGGATTTGTCCCGTACTTCTTTAATGAGCGACTCTCCGCCTCTGGGCATAACCAGATCGATGTCTTGATCCAGCTTGAGCAAAACATCAACCGCCTTTCGGTCACCGACCGCAACAAGCTGGGCCACAGCCTTCGGCATGCCGGCATCACGCAAAACCTTTTGCAACACCTGAAAAATAGCCAGATTGGAGCCAAGAGCATCGCTGCCGCCGCGCAAAATGACCGCATTTCCGGATTTAAAACAAAGTCCCAGACAATCCGATGTGACATTCGGCCGCGCCTCATAAATAATGAGAATAACACCGATGGGAACACGCACCTTGGCAATCTGGAGGCCATTGGGTCTGGTCCAGGACTTGATCGTCTGCCCAACAGGATCATCGAGATTGGCAATATCCCTTAAAGATGCCGCCATATCGTCAAGGCGCTTCTCATCCAGCGTCAAACGATCAAGCAATGCCAAAGACAAGCCCTTTTTTCGGCCGGCAAGGACATCTTTTTCATTGGCCTCTAAAATCACATTCTTTTCTTTGAGAAGACCAACGGCCATATGACGAAGCACTTCGTTCTTCTCTCCAGCGCTGGCACCCGCCAGGCAACGCGCTGCCCCTCTGGCTTCTTGGGCCATCTTTTCCAAACGTGTTCCTAAATTATCTTTGCGTTGTTTCTTCATATCGTTATCACAAAATCACAAGATTGTCCCTGTGGACCACTTCTTTCTTGATCTTTTTGCCTTTGGCGTCCTGAAGCTCATTGGAAGAAAAATTGACCTTGCCTTTGGCAAAAACTTCTCCCCCCGAGCCGACAATTTCTACAATGTCGCCGGCTTTAAAATTCTCTTCGACGCTGGCGATTCCAGGAGCAAGCAGGCTTTTATTATTGCCAACCAAGGCTTTCTTTGCTCCCTCGTCAACAGAGATTTTTCCGCAAATTTTCGCTTCAAAGCCAATCCAGTGCTTTTTCGCACCAATGCTTTTGGCGGCCGCAAATCCCGTGCCACAACCAGTGTAATGCGGTGGACTAGACACCAAGCCCTGAAAATCGACACAGGAGGCTTGGATCTCCAGAGGACTGGCGCTGACCACAGGAATCCCCATATTCGTGGCAATCCGAGCTGCCTGAATCTTTGACGACATGCCCCCGACACAAGAATCTTTATCTGTGCCACAGGCCATTTTTTCAATCTCAGGCGTAATTTTATCAACACACTTGATGAGCTTTCCTTTTTGAGTTTCTGGGTCAAATTTTTCAAACAATCCCTCGACATCGGTTAAGATCAAAAGTCCCTCGGCTTCCACAACCGCCGCAACGCGCGCCGACAACGTATCGTTATCGCCGAATTTTATCTCTTCGACCGAAACAGCATCGTTTTCATTGATGATGGGAACGATTTTGTGCGCCAGCAGCGTG
>JAZDLY010000014.1:0-4004 GCA_043801485.1 Candidatus Omnitrophota bacterium
GAGGCGATAAATAAACCCAAGCAGCGAACCCAGGACTACCTGAGCATTCTTGCTGTTTATCCGCGGCTGCTTGTATTGAATTTCTCCACTGTATTTGATGAGGAAATTTGCAATGTGCTCGCGCAAAACGTGGTATTTCTCGAAAAGGACAATCCTGATCATGGCGTCCAGGACCATCTCGATATAATCGGGCTTGTTCTGGGCCTCAGGGCGCCTGAGGAATGCCTTCATTTCCCCAATCAAGGCATTGACCTTCTTGGCATCGGAATCCTGATTGACAAAACCCGCCAGGCGCGTCAACCGCTCGGCTTCTTTTTGGACGATAAAAGGTTGCTGCGTCGCTGGCGAGCTTTTTTGCCAGGGGGATAATAAATCTGCTAATGCCTGCCTGAAGGAATCCAATGCAATGTTGCCCATAGACGGCCTTGACTGGATATAGATCGCATCGATCAGCTGGTCTATCAAAAAACTCAGGTCAAGTTGTGGGGTGGATTTTCTTTCGCTGAAATCAGCTGAAAGGAAAACGTCCAAAGTCAAAATGGGCCCTCCCTTCGCCAGAAGGATATTTTTCGCATTGACATCAAGACCTTTGAGATGAAGAATCAACTTATAAAGCGCGCTGATCGTTTGATAAATCTGGACAAGCTGCCTTCGTAATGGCGCTAAGACATCATTGATGAACACGCCGATCTCAGCGCATGAACCGGCAAACGAATCAATGAACTCAACCATATCCGACCCTTCTATAACCTCTGAAAGAATAACAAGATTGCCTTTCGTGTCCTTGACATAATATCCTCTGGCAACGCCTGGCAATTGATCACGCACCTCATCTAAAACATCCATAATTTTCTTAATCTCTTCCAAAGATCGACTCTTAAAGCCCTGGGCGCCCAATGCGGGGACAATCTTCAAGATTGCTCGTTCATCGGAACCTTCTGCGCGGACAAGCCATGTATTTTTATCGGAATTTAGGAATCTCTCCAGTTTATAAAAACGCTTCGGGATTATGTGTTTTCCGCTTCTGGGCACAAGGATTCGCTGACCTTCTTTAAAAGCTCTCGGATTCGAAAAATCAGTCCAATGAACAGGTCCGCCATTTTTTGCCGGGCTTGATAATTTTGCAGGTGCCCGCCCGCCGTTATTTTGGTCCAATAAATAAAGGAACACGCCTTTGGTGTCGTTGTCGTTGGGATCAAAGTGCCCAAAAGAAGTCTTGGAATTGCGGATTAACGCGTAACTGCGGTCTTCTAAAGGCAGAAGCCTGTCAGAGACAACCAGACTACCAGGCCTTATCGTATCCAGGAGCGTCCCCAGAGCGTCTTTGTTGATTTTGTCTGGATAAAGAGCCTTGTGCAATAAGCCATCTGCCTGACGCAGACGAGCCTTGAGCGCCGCAGGATACCAATCCACGTGATTGACTTCGACCCCGCCAAAGAAATATATGGTCTTGACTGAATTTGATTGCGGCGGCCAAGCGAAATAAACAGCAGCTGTCCCTTCGTCTCGATGCTGCACATCAATGTCTTTGGCATCGACCCCCAGCATTTCCAGTTCCCACAAAATCGGAGCGCCCATCAGGCCAATTTTTTTCATCTTGCCGGCATTGGAAAATCCTCGTTTTTTCTTATCTTCAAAGTACCCCTTCTTCAAAGCTGTCATTCCGGGAGAAACAATCTCTGCTCCATAGCCGAACGGGTGCTTATCCACAGCCAAAATAAGCTCCGGCCCGAAAAGACATAGCGGTGTCACCACATCGCTGCCAAAACCCGGATAAAACAAAACGCTTGGCTCTTTCAAAGAATACTTCTGGAACATCTCCCGTATTTCATACAAGCCCTGGGTATCGCTAACGCCCAGAATCTTCGAAATCTTTTCAAACATATCCGCATCCGCTGGCGAGGAAATCGCTTTTTTTTGCGCCTGGGCGAGGGTTTCTTCGCAGTGCTCGCTCAATTTCAAATAGCATTTCGCGCACATAAGCCGGGAGTCAACGCGCAAGGCGATCCCGGCGAATTTTTTATTGAATTCAGTAAGCCCATAGACATTGGTCCAGTCGTAATCCAATCCTATTTCCCAAAGCCTGATCAAATCGTCTGGATTGAATTTGAATTCTCCAAGCTCAATAACGACAGGTTCTCCGTGTTTAGGGCTCGTTCCGTGAATCAGCTCTCTGATGATTTCCTGGTAAGTTTGGCGATTCTTTGCGATTTTGGCGCGCGCGGCTTTGAAAGAAGCAAAATCGCCTTTCTGAACCATGTCCAATTCATGGATCCAGAGATTGCCCAAATCGCAATAAAGCGCCTTAACCGGAAAAACGAGCTTTCCGGCCTGAATCGTATACCACTTTTTATTCTGAAGCCTGGATTGCTCAAGAGCAACCTTGCCGGATAAAACTTTCCTGAATTCCGCTGCCAGTGCATTGTGATAGGACGCGTTTGGATTTTCGTCCTTCTGGCGACTGGGCGAAGAAACCTCACCGCCTTCCTCGTCTCCAGGACTATTTTCAAGACCGTATTCCTGAATATAGGTATTGCGCTTCTTTTGCTGGGTTTCCAGGTATTCGGCAACGCTCCATGGAGTCACGCCATCTTCAAATATATCCGCATCTTCATCTCTGTTTCCCAGAGTGCGGATCTTATCGCGGACCGTTTCGTTTTTGAGATCTGGAGAAATCTCAAGAAGCTTTTTGATGGCAAAAACACGCAGTTCGTGGCCTACGCCCAAATAACGCCTTTGCTCAAAGGGCATAACCCTGTTCCATGGCGCTATTTCCATCATGGCGTATTCAAAATCCGCATTGCTGTTGTAGCCATTTAATTTCACCTTCAAATCGCAAAGCCCCTCAACATCAAAAGGTTTAAGCGAAACAACCAAATAAAGCTCCCCTACCTCGCGGATCTTGCCAAAAAGGTAATTTTTGTATTCCCTAATGAGCTGACTGTGCACAACCTGGAAGGCCCCTTCATAGGCCAGCCACCGCTCCAGAGATTCCGCTGCTTGCCGCTGCTGCGCAGGCCGCAAGCTTGAAGCGCGCACAACAGGAAGCTTCACCATCATCTGCCTGCCGGAATAATTGTCGAGGACAACAACCTCGGAGATCTGGTATTCGAAACGCGCCGGAGAGCTGGGGCTTTTTCTGTCTTTAAGCACTACTTGAGCTCTGTAATAGACAGACTCAGAAGGATCGCGTTCCTTCAAGATCGATTCCAGATGCTCTCTCGCATGGACAGCCTTCTTATCAACAACAAGAAATCTTAAACATGTCATGGTTGTGATAAGCGTATTTTCGTGCTTGATGTCAAGATTTGTCAAAAGCCCTTCAAGAGCCTCTTGCCATCCTTCCTTCTGCTCGTAAACAATATCAAAAACCGCATTAACGGCCTCCATTGCCAATATTTGATCTTCGTGTGCAACAAACTCAAGCAAGACGTTAACAGCCTCAGCGCCGGCCTTAAGGCGCAGCTCCTCGATCGCTGAAAAACGGCCGTAGGTATCTTTGCTGCTGAGGATGGCATCGCGATACAGAGAAGCTGGTGTATTGCGACGCTGTTTTTTTTCTTCTGCCCATCGCCGCTCTCTTTCGCGACGGACCATTCTAGAGTCTTCCATAAGATTGTCGAGAAAAGACGTCTCGTTAAGTAATTTGAACAAAAATGCATAGCCGTCGCTTTTCTTGCCCAGGGACTCTGCGACATCGGTCATGAACATAAGCAGCGCCTCATTTGTTGCAATAGCTTTGGGCGGCTGTGGCTCTCCAAAAACAAGTTGATCGACCACGCGATAAGCCATCCCAACCAAACCTGCTCCCTTTGTCTTAATAGTGTCGCCAGAAAAAGTCGATATATGAATATAAGGCCGCGCATAGGACTCGCGGAGAAGCTGACAGGCTTCCTGGCGCATCAATTCTGCCGCTGCGCCTTCAATCTGGGAACCAACCAGCACGACATTTTCAACAGGATAAAAGTTGCGGATTAGTTCGTCGATATAAACCGCGATATATC
>JAZDLY010000029.1:0-2711 GCA_043801485.1 Candidatus Omnitrophota bacterium
GGCCTCCAGGCGATGCCTGGGAAAATAATTGAGCTGGGCATCTCCGGCCAACTCAAAAAAAAGTCGCGTCAGCTCATCGGATGAAAAGTGATACTCTACGGATGCCGCCCCTTTTTTCAAACACCGTTTGTAGAGCGCCTCGACCAAGGGCAAAGGCCGCATGCCGCTGAAATCGATGAGGACCACATCGTTCTTGCGCACCTTGACCGAATAATTGACTAAAATATCCGCCAGTCTCTCGATCCTTGCATCCGCCATTTGTCTGACCCTTTCCTATTCGCTGCGTTTGATGACATATACGGATTTGTCAATTTCTGTGTCTGTGCGCTGCGTCACCATATACACCGTGCCGTCGCTGGCCTGGAAAAACATCCTCCGGCCGCTGCCGGTGACCGCCACGAGATTGCCGAAACGGGCTGGCAGCAGAGGCTGCATCTCCATTTCCGTAAAACTGGCCCCGGACCAACGGCCATACTGAGCCAAAAGCTCCGGGATGAACAAAGCGTTTGCGACCACAAAACCTAAAACAAAACCAAAAAGCGTGAAGTTGATCTTTTTCCTCATGACACCCCCCTATTCTTCAAAATCTCCTGTTCTCCGGCGAGCCTTCTTTTTTAACGAATGTTTTTTCTTCCACGCAAGGATCTTTTCTTTCACGTGCCGCGGCATCTTGACAGAGATCCTGGCTTTCCGGGGCTTATGAAGCCTGGCCCATTTGCGCATGAGCCTGGCGAGCGCGATCTTTTTATTGGCTGCCTGCGACCGCTGGTCCGCGCAAACAACGCTTATCCCCGAAGGCAAATGCGTGACACGCACGGCTGTGAAGCGTTTGTTCTTGTGCTGACCGCCCGGCCCGCTGGCCTTATAATATTCGAATTTGACGTCTTTGAGATTCCGGCTCATGGCTGGATATTCCTGTCTTTTGCCTTGACAAAAAACCCTGCTTCTGTATAATTTTATCTCAAGTCAATTCACTTTTAAGGAGACTCTCATGTCAAAAATCTGCATTATCTGTGATAAAACAACGGTGGTCGGCAGGCACGTGGCCCGCCGCGGTATGGCCAGGGCCAAGGGTGGCGCCGGTCGTAAAATTACGGGCCGCTCCAAACGCACCTTCAAACCTAACTTGCAAAAAATCCGCATCCTCAACAAGCATAACCAGACAGTTTCGGCCTATGTTTGCACCAAATGTCTCAAAGCCGGCAAGGTCCGCAAGGCTTAAAGTTTTTCAGGCCTGCCCGGAGATCTTGATGTCTTTGACCTCCAGCTGAACAAGATTGTTGGAATCCCATTGGTCCCACCCCAGGACATACGCCAGATCGATGTATTTTGAGTCGGCGACCATGCCGAAGAAATCCCCTAAGCCAAACCCGATGGCCTCAAAGGTTGCCTCGCCATCGCTAACCCAGAATTTTAATGAATTCCTTCCGACGACCGATGGTTTAGATCTGACCGAGAGATTTCTGGTCATAAAAACAGGTCGGGGGTTTTCTTCTCCGAACGGACTGAGGCGGTCGATGGAAGAAAGTAATTCCTCATTGATGAGGGCAAACGGAATCTGCGCATCAATCTCTAAGACCGGCGAAAGCTCTTGCCGTTGCATGTTTGTCCGGGCCACCTCGTTCAAAAGACTCCTGAACTCTTTCAAGTTCTTGCGCTCGATCGTCAGGCCCGCGGCGTACTGATGGCCGCCGAATTCTTTCAAAAAATGATCGCAGCGCACCAAGGCCTCGTAAATATGAAAATTGTGGACCGAACGCGCCGAGCCTTTACCGATGTCATCCTTCAGAGAAATAACGACCGCCGGCCTGTAAAAACGATCTGCGATTTTGGATGCGACAATCCCCAAAACCCCCGGATGCCAATCTTCTTTGCTCAGCACTATAACAAAATCGTCTTTGAAATTGATCTCGCGTTCAATCAAATCCAAAGCCTCCGTCATCACTTTTTCTTCAACGCGCTGCCGCTGGCGGTTGTGCTCATGAAGTGTTTTGGCCAGCCGCTCGGATTCTTTTTCGCACTGCGTCAACAACAAATCCAGAGACATGTCTGCCGAATCCATCCGGCCGCTGGCATTGATGCGTGGCGCCAGAATAAAGCTGATGGAATGCGTTGAGATTTTTTTCTCTCGGATGCCGGCGACATCCATCAAAGAACAAAGGCCTTTTCGCTTGGTGGAGTTGAGCGTGTCCAGGCCGTGTTTGACGAAAATCCTGTTTTCGTCTGTCAGGGACGCCACATCCGCCACAGTCCCCAGCGCCACCAGATCCAGATATTCCAGCGCCCCTTCCACTTCCAAAGCCTGAATGAGTTTATACACGAGACCGACCGTGGCCAGATCCTTAAATGGATAAGGGCATGTTTTCTGTTTCGGGTCAAGGATCGCTAAAGCCGGCGGCAGGTGATCTTTGGGCTCGTGGTGATCGATGATGACCGCGTCGATCTTCGCCTCTTTCAAAGCTTTCATTTCCTCAAACGCCGTGACGCCGCAATCAAGGCTGACGAACAGGCTGGCTTTAAACTCTTTGGCAAAGGCCACGGCCTCGGCGTTTAAGCCATAGCCATTCTTGACACGGTGAGGCATGTAATGCCGGACAGGCACGCCGAAGCGCTTCAAGACCGTCTCCAGGAGAGCGCACGACGTCACGCCATCGACATCAAAATCCGTTGCGATAAAAACTTTTTCCTTAGCGGAGATCACCTGGTTCAGG
>JAZDLY010000160.1:0-11994 GCA_043801485.1 Candidatus Omnitrophota bacterium
GGGATCCGTTCAAGGACACCTCCGGCCCGTCGTTGAACATCCTGATCAAATTGATGTCCATGGTCTCGATTGTGTTTGCGTCGTTCGTGATCACATATACGCTATTTAAATGAGGCCATAACTTATGGAGGCATAAGCCGACATAAGTTATAAGGCCAAATTTATCCTTGACGCTTTCCTCTGAATATTTTTAAGGTAGGCGTCGAGGACAAATAAATGTAATCAGTCTGACAGTCAGTTCAAAGGCCCCCGCGTGCTATACCGGGGGTCTTTTGTTTCAAGCACTTTGGTTTGTGCCGTAGGCACATTTAGCGAAGTCCTTGTGAGCGAAGCGAACGAGGAATATCTTGATTTTTAGACCAGCCCCCCTATAATCGTAAGAGATGTCCCGCATGCCTCTGACAAAACTGGGTAAAGGAAAGAAAGCGACGATTGTCGAGCTCAACGCCGGAAGGCAGGGGAGTCATCGGCTTTCCTCGCTGGGCTTGCGGCTCGGCAGGCATATCACGAAAATCAGCTCTTTTGCGCTTCGCGGGCCGGTCACAGTTAAGGCCGGTTCCACTACCATAGCTCTTGGCCACGGTATGGCTGAAAAAGTGATTGTTGAATTTCACGCCTAGTTTTAGGCAGTTACCATTCCCCATGAACAAAATCCTTTTGATCGGAAATCCCAACGTCGGTAAAAGTGTCGTTTTTGCCCGCCTGACCGGTATTCAGGTCATCACGTCCAATTATCCCGGCACGACCGTCGAGTTTCGCAAGGGTTTCATGACCGCGGGGCAAGAGCGTGCTGAGGTGATTGATTTGCCTGGGACCTATAGTCTTGAGCCGACCTCCAAGGCCGAAGAAGTCGCCTGCCAATTTTTGAAAGAGACCTGCCAGGTTGAAAAAGATTGCATTGTCATCAATATTATCGATGCCACAAACCTAGAGCGCAACCTGCATTTGACCCTGGATTTGATTGATCGTGGTTATCCGGTGATCGTTGTCCTGAACATGTGCGACGACATCAAACACCGCGGCATAGAGATCGATACCAAAATACTCGAAGATCTGCTTGGAGTTCCCGTGATTGCAACCTGCGCGGTCACAGGGCTTGGTATTAAGGCGCTCAGAGAACGATTGCACGAGGCCGATGCCAAAAAGATCCAGCCGCGCTCTCACGAGGACCTGTGGAAGGCGGTGGGCGTCGTTGTCAGTCAGGCGCAGCGTCTGACACATCGCCATCACACCTGGCGCGAGATGCTGGAAGATTTGTCCATCAAGCCGTTCAGCGGTTTTTTGATGGGCCTGGGAGTGATTTATTCGACGTTTAAGTTGGTGCGCTGGATTGCCGAGGGGCTCATCCAGTACATTTTGGATCCTTTTTTCCACAATGTCTATGCTCCGGTGCTTTTGAAATTCAGCTCAGCATTGGGGCCCCAGACGTTCGGCCATCATGTTCTGCTCGGAGACTTGACCAACGGAAAAATAGATTTCAAAAATTCCATAGGGCTTCTGACCACAGCCCCGTATGTGGAATTTGCGATGGTTTTGCCCTACATCATTGCCTTTTATTTCGTGCTGGGGCTTTTGGAGGACATTGGATACCTGCCGCGCTTTGCGTTGCTGCTCGACACGGTCATGCATAAAATTGGACTGCATGGTTTTGCGATTATCCCGATGCTTTTGGGGTTTGGCTGCAATGTTCCAGGTATTCTTGCCACGCGCGTTTTAGAAAGCAAGCGCGAACGCTTTATCGCCGCAACGTTGATCTCGATTGCCATCCCGTGCGCTTCGCTTCAGGCCATGATGATTAAATTGCTTGGCCCCGGCGGGTTTGCGCCGTTTGTCGTGGTTTTCGGTGCTTTGTTTTTGAGCTGGGTAGTCATTGGTTTCATTCTAAATAAAGTTTTGAAAGGCTACAGCCCGGAACTTGTGATAGAGATTCCTCCATACCGTTTTCCGCCTTTGGGGATTGTTTTTACCAAGCTTAAATTGCGCGTGGTTGAATTCATCGTCGACGCTTTCCCTTTTGTGATGCTGGGTGTTCTGGCGGTTAATTTATTGCAGTATTTTCAACTCTTGCGTGTCGTCAGTGGTATTTTTGAGCCCGTCGTGCATCGCCTGTTGGGACTGCCTCAGGAAGCGGCTTTTGCGCTCATCGTCGGTTTTTTGAGAAAAGACATTGCCGC
This sequence comes from Candidatus Omnitrophota bacterium, assembly GCA_043801485.1. Classification (GTDB taxonomy): domain Bacteria; phylum Omnitrophota; class Gorgyraeia; order Velamenicoccales; family Velamenicoccaceae; genus JAZDLY01. Next base: position 2,175 of record JAZDLY010000160.1, read on the forward strand.
AGGCCTTTTGATTCCTCTTGGCCTGACGCTCAAGCAGCTCATCATTGCCTGCGTGGTCCTGGCGATGTCGTTTCCTTGTGTTGCTACATTCATCATTTTCCTCAAAGAACTTGGGCTAAAATATCTTCTAGCTGCCACAGCCATCATGATATTCGCGACATTGCTTGTTGGCGGCATCCTAAACCTGCTCTTATAAAATCGGAAACTGTTTCTAGGGGGTTGGGTCTATGAAGGTCATTGTACTGATTTCAGGCGGTCTGGATAGTCTGCTGGCTGCAAAATTGATGCAGAACCAGGGTATGGATGTCATTGGCATCCGTTTTACGAGCCCTGTGTTTGGCTACGACAGGCCCGAGCGTCGCGGGTTTAATGCCGAAACACTTGCCGGCCGACTCGGAATCACCTTAAAACCCGTAGACATAACAGACGACATCCTGCGTATTTTAAAATCTCCGCGGCACGGATTTGGCAGCAACATCAACCCATGCATTGATTGTCACACAACCATGCTCATCAGGGCCAAAGAGATGATGGCCTCTCTGGGCGCTTCGTTTATCGTGACAGGGGAAGTGGTGGGTCAGCGGCCCATGTCTCAGGGCCGAAATACCTTGAGGATGATCGACAAAGAGGCCGGCGTTGAAAGATTAGTGTTGCGGCCATTGTCGGCCAAGGTGCTGGAGCCGACAGAGGCCGAAGAAAAAGGGTGGGTGGACCGCGACAAACTTTATGGCATCACCGGCCGGACTCGTCGGGAGCAAATGGATCTGGCCGCGGAGTTCGGCATCAAAGAATATCCCAATGCGGCAGGCGGTTGCCTTTTGACAGATCCGTCTTTTTCGCGCAGGGTCAAAGACCTGCGGGATCACGAGGCGCTGACAGAGGCCGATGTCAAGCTTTTGAAAGCCGGCCGGCAGTTCAGGCTGACCGAGCGCGCCAGACTTGTTGTCGGCAAGAATTTTAAAGACGACGAATTGCTCCAGTCTTTGCGCGGGCCTGAAGATGTGTTTTTGGAACCCGAAGAGGCTGTGTCCGGCGCCTCAGGTCTCGGCCGGGGAGATTTTGGCGACCGCAAAACTCTGGAGCTGGCAGCCAGGATCGTCTCTAGGTATTTTGATAAGAAGAATAGTTGCTGTACATCCCGCGTCGAGGTATCCTATAAAGGCAACAAAGAGACGCTGGAAGTCCAGCCGTTTACAGACGAAGAAGCAAAGCAGTATATGGTATAAGTGCTATGTTTACCCAATGCCCTGGTCGGGACAAAGGCCTGAAAGTCCGGTATGTGAAATGTCCCCACTGCGGCGAAGAGGTGGAGTTTTTTTCCGATGAAGCCAAGCGCAAGTGCCCCAAGTGTAAGAAAGACGTTCAGTACACGGAAAAAGACTCCTGCATCTACTGGTGCAAGCTCGCCAAGGACTGCTTGACGAAGTTTTAGGCAAGGAGAGACGATGAGCAAGCGCGTATTCTTTTTGGTCCTTTCTTTTTTTCTGTGCGAGGTGTCATCGGCATCGGCCGGCGAAAGAACCCTTCGCGAATTAATTGATTCGGCTTTAAAAAATAATCCGCAGATTCACATGGCGCAGGCGCGCTATGAAGTCGCCAAGGCAAAAATTCCCCAGGCTTCCAGTCTTGCCGATCCTCGTTTTGATTTCAAATACGACACCATGGTTCCCCGCATGGTCGCAATGGAGAGCGATGACCCCGGCGCAACGCGGGTCTTCGGCGTCAGTCAGGAAATCCCGTTTCCAACAAAATTGCTCCTGAAGGCACAGATCGCTGCCAAAGAATCCCAGATGACCTATGCCGATTATAAGGAAAAAGAAAACGAAATTATTTCCATGGTCAAATCCTTGTTTGCCGAACTTTCTTTTCTTTATAAATCCATAGAGATCATTAAAGAAAACAAGGTTCTTTTGGAGCAATTGCATCAAGCAGTTTCGTCAAGGTTTTCTTTGAATCGAGCAAGCCAGCAGGATGTTTTGAAAGTCCAGGTTGAAATCGCCAGGATGGACAACGAACTGGTCCTTCTGGAAGCCAGGCGTCAGGTGGCGCAGGCCAAATTGAACACTCTGTTAAGCCAGGACCCGAGCACCGAGTTGGGCGAAATCAAAATCAGCGAAGAACCGACGAGCTTTCCGGAATTGCAGGAGTTGAACAAAACAGCCAAAGAGCACCGTCAGGAACTCCTGAGTTTTCGGCTGGCGGTCCAACGCGCCAAAAAAATGGTGGCGCTGGCCAGACAGGAGTATCTGCCTGATTTCATGATCAGGTATGAAAGGATGGAGCGCGCCGGCCACTTGAAAGAATTGGCGGGGATGGTCGGCGTCACACTTCCCGTGTGGTTCTGGCAGAAACAGAATTTCAATGTCAAAGAAATGAAATCCGATTTGAAGGCTATGGAAGCCTCTTACAAAAATGAAGAAAACCAGGTCCTTCTTGAGGTGAAGGAGGATTATGCCCAGTTGCAGGCGTATAAGAAATTGCTGGAGCTTTACAAAACCTCTTATTTGCCCCAGGCAGAACAGACGCTCAAGGCGTCCTTGACCGGTTATGAAGCCAACGAAGTGGATTTTTTGAATGTGCTGGACAGCCAGCGCATGCTCCTTGATTTTAAACTCGATTATTACAAGGTGCTTATTGATTATGAAGTGACATCGGCAGATCTGGAGCTGCGGATCGGCAAGCCGTTAGATGGGGGGTCAATAAAATGAAAAAAAATATTCGTTTGGTTTTTTTGATAGCCTTTGGGGTAACGCTTGTTTTGGCATTGACTTTTGCTCCGCCTAAGGCAGGAAACGGCAAGGCCGGAAGGAACACGCAAGAGGCCGCCGAGTCTAAAGAAGGAGATGACTATTACGGCTGCGGGGTTACAGAGGAAGGGCATTGCCCGCATTGCGACCTGGGCATTAAAGATGCCAAGTGCATCTGCGGAGGACATTCGTTTGTGGAAAAAGGGCAGGCGGTGAAAACCTGTCCTGTCTGCAAGAAGCCTTTAGAGAAAATCGCAGCGCGAGACTTGCCGAAACAAATGGCCCAAGTCAAAGCAAGCCGTAAAATTCTTTTTTACCGCAATCCTATGAATCCGCAAATAACTTCTCCAACGCCTGCGAAAGATCCTATGGGCATGGATTTCATCCCTGTTTATGAAGGAGAAACAGAAGGGGCCCCAGGCGAAGACGTGATCTCCAGAGTCAAGCTCAACGCCGAACAAATAGCCCTGGCAGGCGTTAAGACAGAAGCCGTGACAAAACGCCACTTGTATAAACGCATACGCACCGTCGGCAAAGTAGCCTTTGACCCAGAACTCGCCGTGTCCCAGGAAGAATTTTTGACGGCACTCGAAACAAGACAAAAAGTCGGCCAGAGTTCAGACCCTGACGTTATCAAAAGGGCGGACGACCTGATTGAGAAATCCAAGTATAAGCTGATGCTGTTGGGCATGGGCGCCGATGAAATCAAAACCCTGGAGGCAGAGGGTGTTGCCCAGATGAATTTAGTTTTACCGCAAGACAAGGCATGGGTCTATGCGGACATCTATGAATATGAACTCAGCTGGGTCAAGGCCGGGCAGAATGTTTTAATCACAACGACCGCCTATGCCGACAAAAAATTTGACGGCGTCATCAAGTCCATCAGTCCTGTGCTTGACCCCATGACGCGTTCGGCCAAGGCCCGGATCGAAGCGGATAATAAGGATCAGCTGCTCAAACCGGAAATGTATGCCGACGTGACGATCGAAAGCATGTACGTCGACAGCAGCGGGACACAGGAGGTGTTGTCTGTGCCCAAGGACGCGGTTCTGGACACAGGTGCGCGCAAGCTGGTCTATGTGGATACCGGCGAAGGCGTCTTTATTGGCAAGGAGGTTCAGCTGGGGCCTGAGGCCAGCGCTGATGCCAACGGCCAGGAACAAAAGTTTTACCCTGTCATCGGTGGCTTGAAAGAAGGAGATCAGGTGGTCACGCAATCAAATTTCCTGATCGATTCGCAAAGTCAGCTGACCGGAGGCGCCAGCGCTGCTTATGGCGGCACCCTGACAGGCGAGGAAGCGCCAAAACCGCCGCTTCATCAACATTGAATGATCCGGGATAGGACAAAAGAATGATAGACAAGATCATCGCAGACTGCCTGAAAAATCGTTTTTTGGTCATCTCGGCGTTTATCTTCATTATTCTATGGGGCGGTTTTTCAATAAAAAATACGCCGGTTGATGCGATTCCCGATATCGGCGAACTGCAGGTGATTGTTTTCGCGGACTGGCCCGGTCGAAGTCCCAAAGATGTGGAAGATCAGGTCGTCTATCCTCTCACAACACGTCTCTTGGGAACACCGGGCGTTAAAGTCGTCCGTTCTTCTTCCGGTTTCGGCATCGGGATGGTCTATCTTATTTTCCAGGAAGGCGTTGATTATTATTGGGCCAGGACACGTGTTCTTGAAAGATTGAATTTTGCGACCAACGACATGCCAAAAGGCGCGATGGTCTCTTTAGGCCCTGATGCAACGGCCTTAGGCCAGATTTTTTGGTATACGCTGGAAAACGGTTATTATTGTCCTGACCATCCGCAAGAATCTTACGATAAGCCCGGCGACTGCCCCTTAGATCAAAAACCGCTTGTTGTCTCCAAATACGATTTATCCCGGCTGCGTTCCTTGCAGGATTGGTACGTTCGCTACCAATTGAATTCCGTGCCCGGGGTTTCGGAGGTGGCTTCTGTCGGCGGTTATGTCAAACAGTACCAGATCGACGTGGATCCCAATAAATTATTGTCCTATGGTATAAAATTGATGGATGTGCTGACAGCTGTCCAGCGCTCCAACATTGACGTCGGCGCCAAGGTTTTTGAAGAAGGCCAGGTGGAGTATATTGTCCGCGGTATTGGTTTTGTCAAAAAGATCGAGGATCTTGAATATATCGTCATTGCCAGCCATGGGGGCACGCCTGTTTACATAAAAAACATCGGGATCGTGACGCTGGGGCCGGAGTTCCGAAGAGGCGCTTTGGACCGGGAAGGCCGGGAAGTCACCGGCGGCGTGGTCCTGATGCGCTACGGCGAAAATCCGCTGGAGGTCACCAACGACATCAAAAAGAAAATCGAAACCCTGAAAGTAGGGTTGCCGCCGGGGGCAAGGGTTGTTCCGTTCTACGACCGCACCGGTCTTATCCAAAGGTCTATCGCCACGTTAAGAGGCGCGCTTGTTCAGGAAATTATAATCACCGTATTTGTGATCGGCGTGTTTCTCCTGCATTTCTGGGGCAGTGTGATTATATCCATTGTGCTGCCCATCGGCGTGCTGATCGCGTTTATCCTTATGCGCATAATGGCTGTGGATGCCAACATCATGTCTTTGGGCGGCATTGCCATTGCCATCGGCGTCATGGTGGACTCCGGCTGTGTTTTGATTGAGAACATGTATCGCCGCATTGCCGAGCGCCGCAAGGAACGGCAGTTAGAAAAATTGCCTGACGAGGAGCGCCTGGAGGTCTGCATCAATTCCGCTCAGGAAGTAGGCAGGCCGGTCTTGTTTGCCCTCTTAACGACCATTGTCGGATTCATCCCCGTGTTTGTATTGACAGGCCAAGCCGGAAAATTATTCAGGCCGCTGGCGTTCACAAAGACCTTTGCCATGATCGGCGCGGCGATCATTGCGTTGACGCTCATGCCAACGCTGGCCTACTATTTGCTCAAAGGCCGGCTGAGGCTTGCAGAAGATAACGCCACGTCACGCCTTCTCTTTCGGATATACAAGCCCGCCGTCACCTGGGCCTTGGACCATAAGAAAATAATTGTTTTCATTTGCATCGGGTTTTTGCTCGTCGGCAGCACATGCGCTGTCCTGATGAAACAGGAATTCATGCCGCCCTTGAACGAAGGGGATTTATTGTTTATGCCGGTTCTTCTGCCCGGCGCGTCGTTGACACAGGTGCAGGAGGTTTTGAAAAAACAGGACATCATCATCAAGAATGAATTTCCCCGCGAGGTGGAATGGGTGGTGGGAAAATTGGGCCGTGCGGAGACGGCAACGGACCCGGCGCCGATCACCATGATTGAGACGATCGTCCATCTCAAGCCCAGGCAACAGTGGCGCCGCGGCATGACGCGGGAAAAATTGATCCAGGAGATCCAGGACAAGACCCGCATCCCGGGAGTCAGCCCTATCATGACGCAGCCGATCAGGAACAGGATCGACATGCTGGCCACGGGCATCCAGACACCCGTCGGCATCAAGGTCTTTGGTTCTGATTTGAAAAAGATAGAAGAAATAGCCATCACATTGGAAAAGATTATCCGCGGCGTTAAGGGTGCTGTGTCCCCGTTTGCCGAACGGTTCGGCAGCTTGCCTTATTTTGAAATTGAGATCAACAGAAAAGAGGCTGCCCGCTACGGTTTGAGGATTGACGATATCCAGGATATCATCACCAGCGCTATCGGCGGAGAGAATCTGACCACCACGGTCGAAGGCCGGGAGCGCTATCCTGTCAGGGTCCGCTACATGCGGGAATTCAGGGACGAGCCCGAAGCCCTGGAAAGGATATTTGTTTCCAGCATGATGGGCCAGCAGGTGCCTTTGAGCCAGGTGGCGACATTGAAAAAGGTCACGGGACCGTCGATGATCCAGTCTGAAAATACGCTTCCTTATGCGCGCATCTTCATCAATGTCAACCAGGAGACGATCGGTCTTGTTGATTTTGTCAAATTGGCACAGAAGGCTGTCAACGAGGCTATCAAAAGCGGCACAATCAATCTTCCGTCCGGGTATTATATCGGCTGGTCCGGCCAATTTGAGTCGGAGATGGAATCGCGCCGAAAATTGATTCCGTCTTTGGCCATATGTTTAGCCGTTATTTTGTTGCTTCTTTATATCGCGTTTAACAATTCTTTCAGTTCTGTAGCCGTGGTCTCGACCGGTCTGCCCATTTCGCTCATGGGTGGTATTATTCTTTTATTTATTTTGGGCTATAAATTCTCAACCGCCGTTTGGGTCGGCTTTATCGCGCTCTTCGGCGTGGCAACAGATAATGCGGTGGTTCTCGTGGCCTGCCTCAATGATTTGTTCAAACAAAAGGTCCCTAAGACCATCCATGAAATCCGTGGGACTGTGATCGAAGGATGTCTTATCAGGATCAGGCCCATTATGATGACGACCACCACGACCATCATTGCTCTTATCCCCGTGATGCTTGCGGCTGGAACAGGATCTGAGATCATGAAACCAATGGCCTCCCCAACAGTCGGTGGCCTGATGACAGCAACTTTATCCAATCTTCTTCTAGTGCCTGTCTTATACTGCTGGCTGAAAGAAAAGGAACTAAAAAGAAATGGATCCTAAACTGATTTGCGGAATTTTATTCATTCTGTCCTACCTTTTGTTTATTTTTCTGCCGAACAAAAGGACCTACGTTGCTGTTTTGGCCGGTTTATTGCTGGTTGTGTTGCGGGTGGTTTCTCCGAGGGAAGCCTTCTGGGCCATCAACTGGAACGTGATGGGCATTTTCGTCGGCACGCTGGTCGTAGCAGATGTCTTTATGCAGAGTCGCGTTCCGGCGTTTATCGCAGAGCGGATCGTCAACGGTTCCAAAAACACGGCCTGGGCGATTCTTTGGATTTGTGCCTTGACCGGTTTTATTTCGGCATTTGTGGAGAATGTGGCCACGGTGTTGATTGTGGCACCCATCGCGCTGTCCCTGGCGCGAAAATTAAACATCAATCCCAAGAATATGATTATTGCAGTCGCCGTCTCAAGCAACCTGCAGGGAGCGGCAACGCTTATCGGCGATCCGCCGAGCATGCTGTTGGGTGGGTTTGCCAAAATGACCTTTGCAGATTTTTTTGTTTATCATGGTCGTCCCAGCATGTTTTTTTCCGTAGAGCTCGGCGCCCTGGCTTCGTTTGTGGTCCTGTATTTTATTTTCAGGCACCATCGCCAAAAAGTGCAGCTTGTGGCGGTTGAAAAAACAAAATCCTGGGTGCCAACAGGCCTCCTGGCGGGGCTGATTGTTCTGTTGGCTCTATCGTCTTTTTTTGACACGGGTTTTTCTTACATGGCCGGCATCCTGTGTATGATTTTCGGGTTTATCTGTCTGTTCTGGGAAAAATTTGTCAACAAAGGCTCCATCCGTAAGGGGGTCAAAGCCCTGGATTGGGAGACAACCTTTTTCCTGATGGGCGTTTTTGTGCTGGTGGGCAGCATCACGCTGACGGGTTGGATCGAACAGGTGGCACGGGGCCTCTCGGGGATCGTGGGTAGGAATATTTTCTTGGGCTATACCCTGCTGGTGGTCGTTGCCATGGTGGTTTCGGCGTTTGTGGATAATGTCCCACTCCTGGCAGCCATGCTTCCGGTGGCCCTGTCCATGTCTACCAGGCTGCAGATGCCCCCAACCCTGTTTTTATTTGGCCTCTTGATTGGGGCCAGCCTTGGTGGTAATATTACCCCTATTGGCGCATCGGCCAATATCGTGGCCTGCGGGCTGTTGAAGAAAGAGGGCCATCCCGTAAGTTTCAGGGATTTCGCCAAAATAGGCCTGCCGTTTACGCTTGTGGCCGTGGCAGCGGCTTATCTGTTTGTGTGGGTTATTTGGAGCAAGTGAAGATTCCTCGAGCGGGAGGGGTCATTGAAAGGAGGGATAACGCCAGATGTAGGAGAAAAGGCATGGACGGCATTATCCGCTTTTATTTATTTTAAGTCTCGTAACCAATAAATACACTCTAACGCTTAAAACGGAGGATAGTATGGTTAAGAAAATTGGAATTGTGGCATGCGCGTTTTTTGCGCTGGCACTTGTGGTGAGTTTTGCCATGGCACAGGAAGAGGCCGTCAAGACAGAGAAGGCAATGGCAACAACAGAAGCTACGCCGATGGTCGAAGCAGCGGTTAATGTCGGCAATAAGGTTTGTCCTGTGACGGATATGGCCATTGCGGAAGGGGATATGGGCAAATATACCGTTGAGTACGAAGGCAAGATCTATAATCTTAGCGGCGCTGAGTGCAAAGAAGAATTCTTGAAAGATCCTGCGAAGTATATCTCCAAGATCAACGAAGAACTGGAAGGAGAAGAGGCAGGGGAAGTTCCTTCGCAAGAAGAAGCGGCAGAAATACCCCAGACCGGCAAATAACCGTAAGGGCTCTAGTTTTCTAAGGTAAAGCGGCGTCTCGCATGAAAGCGGGGCGCCGTTTTTTTGCCTTAATGATACAAAAGGGACAGACCCATTTGTATCATTAAGAATATAGTTGACAGAAGTTATCAAGTATAATATCATGATGTCATGCGCATAACGACCCAGGGCGAATACGCCCTACGATGTATCTTGAATATCGCCAAAAATGGTCCTGACAGCCCGGTGGCGATCAGCCGCATTGTCCAAGAGGAGGACTTGCCCTTGGATTATGTCGAGCAGCTTTTGATGAAGCTCAGGCGCCACGGCCTGATCAAGAGCCTGCGCGGAGCGCGAGGCGGCTATTTATTGAAGAAAGGCCCGGAGCGCATCAGCGTCAAAGAAGTCATTGAGGCTGTTGAGGGCCATGTGTTTGAAGTGATTTGCGAGCGGAAGAAAAATGGCGACCGTAAGAAATGCAAGCAGGGCGAAAAATGTCGGATCAAAGCCTTGTGGCACGGATTGAAGAAGGACATCGAGCACTATTTAGGACACCGGAGCATCCGGTCGCTCATGTAAGGTAAATAGGATTAACACAGAGAGGAGTTTCCATGACCCTTAAAGAAAAAGTCGAAACAGCCCTGGTAGACGCAAGAAAAATGCTTCAGGCAGACGGCGGCGACGTGGAATTGGTCGACGTCAGCGACGACGGCATTGTCAAAGTCAAG
>JAZDLY010000057.1:0-3151 GCA_043801485.1 Candidatus Omnitrophota bacterium
TTTCTTTTTGGATATATTCAACGCGGCCTGAAACTTTCTGCCGGATGCGTTCCATGAGGCGCTCTCCGGTCACGCCTTCGATCGGGTCTTCACCCGCCGGATAAATGTCTGTGACGATCACACAATCGCTTTGCCGGAAACACTCGGCAAACTTATCCATCAGGAGTTGCGTGCGCGTGTAACGGTGTGGCTGAAAAACCGCCACCACGCGCCCGCAGGGGCAGGCCTTGGCCGCTTCGATGGTGACCCGGATTTCCGTCGGATGATGCGCATAATCATCCACGATAAAAATATCTTGATCGGCGCGCTTGACCTGAAAACGACGCTCCACGCCTTGAAAATCCCTCAAGGCCTGGCGAATGCCATCAAAAGAAAGTCCCATCTCTAACCCCAGCGCCATCACGGCCAGAGCATTCAAAACATGATGACGACCGGTCAAAGAAAGCGTCAGTTCGCCCAAGCAACCCTGTTTCTTGAGGCAGACAAAAGACAATGCCCCTTGCGCAACCCGGATATCCTGCGCATAAAAATCGGCGGCAGGCGAAAATCCAAAACTCACGCGGCGTACCGCCGCGGATTCAACAAGCGTCGTCAAGACTTCGTCTTCCCGGCAGTAAAAAACACAGCCCTGCGGTTTTGTCTGGGCGATAAAAGTTCCGAATGCCTCGGTCAACCGTGCGTATGTGTGATAATAATCAAGGTGCTCTTCGTCGATATTGGTAATGACCGAATACGTGGGATGGTAACACAAAAAGCTGCCATCGCTCTCATCGGCCTCTGCCACAAAATAGCGGCTCTCTCCCCATTTGGCGTTATCACCGTCTTCCCTTAAGATCCCCCCAACCGCCACGCTAGGATGCAAGCCGGCAGATATCAACATCTTGGCCGCCAGAGAAGATGTCGTGGTTTTGCCGTGAGCGCCGGTGACGGTGATGACGGTTTTATCCGCCATGAGCTCGCTTAAGAATTCGGCTCGCCGCTCGACCGGGATCCCCTGAGCGCGGGCAGCTGTTAGTTCCGGATTATCCGGCCGGATGGCCGATGAATAGACAACCAAATCTGAGCCTTGAATCTGCTCCGGGCGATGACCGACATAAACCTGAACGCCGAGCTCCAATAGCCTCTGCGTCAGGGGCGATACTTTCACATCGGAACCGGAAACTTTTTCACCCCTTTTCAGAGCCAATTGGGCCAGGCCGCTGACGCCGATGCCTCCGATCCCGATAAAATGGATATGCCGCTTCATAAGATAGTTGTGCTTTTTGCTTTCAGTTTATTTCTTAAATAATTTTCCCAAAATTCAGCAAGTTGAGAAGCATTGCGGATATCGAAATAGGCGTAGCTCAAGGCATCGTCAAAGGACCTGCCGTCTTTGATCTTGCGGCAAAATTCATTGAAAGGAGGAGACCCAAACTTCTCGATAAGATAACTAACGATGCTGACGGCCTCTGCGTAAAAAAGTTCGACATCCGAGATCATTCTCAACTCATCCGAGTCAATTTTTGACAATTCAGAAAGCGGAATAAAAGTGTTATTTTCCATGGCCTTGAGCACAGCTTTTTCCGCGCCGAATCTCTTGGCCTGCTCCAGATAGGAAGCCACCCCCTCCTCCAGCCACAGCGGCACAGATTTTCCGCCGATGACCTCCCGAAACACAATATGACCAATTTCGTGCGGAAGAAGAGAATCAAAAAATCCAACGGCGCGCGGAAAAGTCCAGATGGATTTCAATTCGTAGATCGCAGCACCCCCCGACCACTCAGGTTGCTTGGTCTCCCGGACAAAAGTTTCCTGATCAGGGTAAATAGTGATTTTTGCGCGGTTTTCCCACGTCCAGTAATCGAACCGCCTGAAGCCGAGCTTGTCTGTTAAATCATCATAGTAACGCTCCGCATACTCCAGGATGCTGTCGACAAAATCTTCCGAAACGTCCGTGGTGTAATAAATGATAAAATGCGTCCCTTTTTTTTCGATAAAATTGTCTTTTTTCCTAAAAGAGGCCTCCGCCCTGACCGTGCTAGCCAAGCACTCCAGAACGAGAAACAACAAAAGGATTTTTTTCATGACAGGACCGCCTCGCTCAATGATGTTTTCCCCATGGTTTCAAAAAGAGCTACCGCCAAGCTCGACATGGTCTTTCGGCGCATCGCATCGTCGATAAAAATAGCCAGAAGGCCGTTGAGCAAAACCGGCGTCAACTGACTTTCTTCCAAGAGCAGCGCCGCACCTTTCTGGGCCAGAAATTTGGCATTCTCTTTCTGATGACCCCCGGCGTAAGGATAAGGAACAAGAATCGCCGGAAGGCCCAGCCGCGTAATTTCCATGACCGCGCCCGCCCCGGCGCGACTGATCACCAGATCCGCCGCAGAATAAGCATAATGCATCTCGTTCAAGAAAGCAAACACTTTGCTCCGGACACCCGCCTGCCGGTAGGCACCTTTGAGCGTTTCCTCATCACTCGGACCACAGATATGGATCAACTGAAAGCGATCTGCCTGCGGACTCTGTTTGACCGCCTCCGAAATCTTTTCGTTCAACACGTGTGACCCTTGGCTTCCACCTATGATCAACACCGTAAAAAAATTTTCGTTCAGGCCGAAAAAATGCAACGCCGTGGCCTTGTCCATTTTTACCATGGAAGACCTCAAGGGAAAAGACACAAGCGTAACTTTGCGTATGAATCGCTGGACATAAGGCTGTGTGCCTGAAAATGAAATAAAGATTTTATGCGCAAAAGCGCTCAAAAACCTGTTGGCGCGACCGGGCATAACATTCTGCTCGTGGATAAAGGCCTTGCGGCCGCAAAGCCTGGCCAAGAGGATCAAGGGTACTGTACAAAAACCGCCGAACCCGACGATGACATCCGGAGAAAACCGCAAGAATACCGAAAGACTCCTTATTGCCAAAGCCCATATTCCGGAGGGGGTTTTCGATGCCTTAAGATCAACACAGGTTAACGAATCGGGAATAAGCGAGCTTGTCGCGTTGCTCTTGGAGCCTATATTCGTCACCAAGATACACTCTGCGCGATTCTGATAATTTCTCTGGATATCCAGGCAAAAGGCCGCCGCAGGGAAAATATGGCCCCCACTGCCGCCGGCGACTGCCATGATCTTTTTTTTGTTCTTCATAAAGCCGCTTCTTCTGTTTT
>JAZDLY010000046.1:0-2724 GCA_043801485.1 Candidatus Omnitrophota bacterium
GACCGTCGTCAAGCTCCTCCATGAACTCCTGGAGAAACAGGCGATCCGCAGGATTGACGGGGGCGGCCTTACGGATGAAGAGATTGAGCGGCTCGGTTTTACGTTGATGCGTCAGTCCGAGGAGATCGCGAGAATCGCCCGCGAATTTGGTCTCGAAAGCGATGATTTGAATCTGGATTTGGGACCTTTGGGAAAATTGTTGTAGCAGGAGGCAGGAAAATGGCAGTCCAACAACGCGCTCGACACTCACTGGAAAGTACGAATCTTGCGGATCTTCTCGAAAGGATCCTGGACAAGGGGATTGTGATCGCCGGCGATATCCGGATCAACTTAGTCGACGTCGAGCTCTTGACGATCCAGATCCGTCTCGTCATCTGCTCCGTGGATAAGGCCAAGGAGATGGGCATGGACTGGTGGGTGAACAACCCCGCTTTCTGTTCCGGGGCCAAGAGGCAGCAGGCCCTGCCGGAGGCGATGGACAGGCTCGAAGAACGTCTCGCCCGGATCGAGACATCCTTGGCTTCCGGAATGAGCAGCGGCAATGCATAAAGAATCCCGGACAAAGCAGGAACGCGATCGTGTGACCGGTTTTATCCTGTCTGCTGTGCTGCGTGCATTATAAGAGCTCACTCATTCTGCACGGCCATCGCGTAACCTGCCGAGCTTCCCCGCGGTGGCAGTCCTGCCGGGTCGGTGGTCATCCGTGACGGATACTGCGGATAGTAAGGTAAGGCGAAATTGAGTCACGAAAAAGCATATGAAAAATATTTCATTTACCAGCTTACGTGCACGATTAATGCTTCTCGTCCTTGCGGTTATTGTTCCGATGCTGGGGTTGATCGTCTATGCTGGCATCGAAGATAGAAACGAAGACCGCCTTGAAGCCTTAGATAAAGCAAGGAGGCTGGCGCGGAACGCATCCACCTTATATGAACATACGATTATGGAGACACGCCAGATTCTTTTCACCCTTTCGCAAATGCCTCAATTCCGTCAGCAAGATTCGGCCGCATGTTCAAAGATCTTTGCCAATCTGTTAAAACAAACCCAAAACTACAGTGGTTTTTCCGCCACCAAACCGAATGGAGAGGTATTTGCCTCGGCACCCTCCCTTACAAAACCGGTCAGTTTTGCCGACCGTCCATGGTTCCAACGTCTTGTGCAAACCCGCGGTTTTGTAATCGGAGAATATTTAATTGGCCGTCTCAGCGGCAAACCTACCGTTGTTTTGGGCTATCCTGTCCTTGACCATACAGGACAACTAATCGCTGCCTTTGTTGCTGGACTTGACTTGGAGAACCTGCAACGAACGCTTCTTAAGATTAATCTGCCCGACGGAGCGAACCTGAACGTTATCGACAGCAACGGCACGATCTTACTCCGCTTTCCCGATCCGGAGAAGTTTGTCGGCAAAAAAATGTCTGATAAATCCATAGTCAAGGCCATGTTAACCAAAAAAGAGGGAGTGATGGAGCAAGATGGCCTGGATGGGGTGCCCCGCCTTTTTGGATACACAACGGTTGGCAGTGGTATTGAGGCCATCCACATAAGCGTCAGCATCCCAAAACAGGTCGCATATGCAGATCTTAAACGGCGTATGATTATCAACCTTACCTTGTTGGGGTTGGTGTCGGTGCTGGCGCTTTTGGGAGTCTGGTTATTCGGGAAAATATTGTTTATATCTCCGGTGAACCGTCTGATAGACGTGACAAAGCAATTGGCCGGGGGAGACCTGACCGTCCGCACGGGCCGATCCACTGACACGGGTGAGCTTGGTTTATTGGCTTTAAATTTTGACCAAATGGCCGGGTCGCTTCAGCGTCACGAGGAGGAGCGCAAGCTGGCAGAAGATGCGCTTCGGGTGAGCGAAGAAAAATATCGCATCCACTTTGAAAACGTATCTGATGTTGTTTTCTCATTCAATCGGGAGTTCAGGATTCTCAGCATATCACCCTCCTTGGAACGAGTTTTGGGATACAAGCCCGAAGAGTTCATCGGCAAGCCTTTTGCAGAGCTGAATATTCTATCACCCGAGTACCTTGAAAAGTCATTCTCCGATGGAATGCGAGTCTTTGCCGGCGAGAATGTATATTTAATGGCCTATGAACTCATTGCCAGGGATGGAACGATAAAATATATGGAATTCAGCAGCGTTCCTTTAATCCGCGACGGTCAGGTTGAGGCCGCGGTTTCCGTCGCACGAGACATCACCAAGCGCAAGCGGTCGGAAGAAGCGCTGCTGGAAAGTGAAGAACTATATAGATCTCTGGTAGAAAATATTGATTTTGGAGTCACTATGATCGACAAGGACTACAATATATTAATGACAAACCACGTATTAAGCAAATGGTTTAATAAACCTATACGTGAATTTGTAGGTAAAAGCTGTTTTAGAGAATTCGAGAAACGCCAAGCAGTCTGTCAGCATTGCCCCGGAGCGAAGGCAATGGATACCGGCCAGCCTCATCAAGTAGAGACCCAAGGCGTTCGAGATGACGGTAGTCGTTTTTCGGTACTGGCTCACGCATTCCCGCTCTTTTATCCGGATGGCACGGTAAAGGGATTTAATGAAGTTGTTGAAGACATCACCGAGCGCAAGCTCGCGGACGAAAGGCTCAAACGGCAATTCGACCAATTAGCGGCCCTGCGAGCCATAGACATGGCAATTACCGCCAGCCTCGATATTCGCGTCACTTTTAACGTTTTTTTAGAACAGGCCGTTGC
>JAZDLY010000089.1:0-10295 GCA_043801485.1 Candidatus Omnitrophota bacterium
CTGAAGATCTTTAAGGATGTCATAGAAAAAGCAGTAGGGAAACATTAATATATTTTGAGGCCTACTGTTTGAATTTGGTATTTGTATCAGCGGTTGACTTGGATTTGTTTTGAGCAGGGTGTTTGGAGGCCGAGCGGGCCGGTTCGCCATCGGATTAAACTTTGGCGAGAGCGAGGCCGGAAACCGAGCGAGATTTGCCCGCTGGGACTATACCCAGCCATATTGGAGTGGCTGGTATGTCCCTTTCTGGGACAAATCGAGCGTCCCTGCGAAAAACGAAGCCAAGGCAAACGATAATACCAATGCTAAAGTTAAGATTTTGAGAGGTTCTCGATCAAGCGCATTGATTTTTTTATTCTGGCACTTCAGGGGTTTTGCATTGCCTTCAACGTGGGATCGATTTCGGCG
This sequence comes from Candidatus Omnitrophota bacterium, assembly GCA_043801485.1. Classification (GTDB taxonomy): domain Bacteria; phylum Omnitrophota; class Gorgyraeia; order Velamenicoccales; family Velamenicoccaceae; genus JAZDLY01. Next base: position 409 of record JAZDLY010000089.1, read on the forward strand.
ATTGTGCCGCAGATCGCCCAGGATTTCCGGATTTCGGATTTCATCATCGGCCGCATCAACTGGGCCTACATGTTGCCCTACGGGCTTCTGGCGTTGGTCTACGGCCCTTTGACGCGCCGTTTTGACAACAAACATATTGCCATCGTCAGCCTTCTGGCGTTCAGCGTTTTTAGTTTTTTGTCGGGGGTGACCAACAGTTACCACATGCTCTTTGGAATGAGATTTCTGGTCGGGATGTTTGCCGCGGCCATCACGCCGTTGTCCTTGATCTACATTGCCAAACATGCTCAGGTCTCAAACCGCGGCCGTTTCGTCGGCTTATTTTTCAGCGCGACCTTTGTGGCAGACCTTTTGGGCATATTTTTAAGCGGCATCCTTCCGTGGCGCGTGATGTTTTTTATCCCGGCGGGGTTGGGGTTGGTGACGGTCGTCTTAACCATGCGGTCTTTTCCGCACACATTGGTCCGCCAGGGCGCGACCAGTAGCCGGTATCTGGAGGCCTTACGTCAGCCGGCGATCTTCAGGGTTTTTGTTTATATTTTTCTGATCAGCCTTTTTTATCACGGCGTGCGGCAGTGGTTGGGTGTTTATTTCACCCAGGAATTGAACATGAAGCAGTTTTTTGTTTCGTTGACGCTCACGGTGGGCAGCCTTGCCGGAATTTTCGGCGAGGTCTTCGGCGGTATTCTGGCGGACAAAAACGGCCGCGTCAAAACGCTCAAACTCGGCGTTTTATTCATGGCGATTTCCGTGGCGTTGCTCATGGTGGTGCGTTCTCTGGCCTTGTTGCCGGTTTTGATGCTTTTGTGGGGATTTGGCTGGACGGTGAATCATGCCGGTTTGTCGACTTTCCTGACAGACCTCCATAGCGAATTCATGAAAGAGATCTCCAGCCTCAACAGTTCTGTGCGGTTTTTTGCCGGTGGCCTCGGCGTTGTTCTGGGCGGCTGGCTCATGCAGAAAAGTTTCATGCTTGGGTTTGGCGTCTACGCCATGCTTTTGTTGTTGATGTTTTTAGGAGCAGAAAAGATTCTATCGAAGGAGGAGCCACGTCATGTCTGAACTCAAAGGAAAAGTTGTCATCATTACCGGGGCCAGCCGCGGCATTGGCCGGGCTATTGCCGAATCGCTTGCCAAAGAAGGGGTGAATCTGGTGATTGCTGCCCGCGGCAAAGAAGCCCTGGACGAAGCGGCGTTGTCAATCGCAAAAAAATACAATGTCAAAGTTGTGGGTGTGCCTTGCGATGTTGCCAAGAAGGCCGACCTGGAAAATCTTGTCGATGTTTCTTTGAAAACATTCGAGAAAATCGATGCTTTGGTTAACAACGCCGGCGTGTCCAGCCAGCATCCGTTCCACGAGCAGCCGCCGGAGGATATCGAAAAACTGATGTACACCAATTTCTTCGGCTATGTCATGCTGACACGGCTTTTGATCAATCATTTTGTGGCCAACAAGGGCGGGGCGGTCATCAATATGGTTTCCGGCTCGACCATGGTCGATCCGCCGCCGAGGAATTTCATTGTTTACACGTCGCTGAAATGGGCGCTGCGGAAATTCGGCAAGGGGCTCTTTTGGGAGATGCGCGATTTGGGGATTAAGGTCACGTCTATTATGCCGGGCGTAACCGATACAGAGCTCACGGGCAAACTCCAAGAGATTTCCCAGGACCGCTCCAGGCTCATGACAACCGAGGCCATTGAGAATGCCGTGAAATTCGCTTTGACCGTTCCGGTGAATGTGTGTCCATTGGAGATCTCGGTTATCAATCAGCAGACACCTTGGACAAAGCCGGTGAACCCTATTCAACAGAAACATCCGGAGAGATAACGGAGGACGATATGAAGCGCACAGTTTTTCTATTCAGCTTATTGTTTGCGGTTTGCTTTATTAGCGTAGCGTGTCAAGCTCAAGGGGTCAAGAAGGCCCTTCTGGTGGATGATTTTGAAGGGGAGATTATCCAGGCTCAAACCATTGATGCCGGCACAGGCAATGGTTCTTCTCTTGTTGTCAGCGCCGATGCGGATGTCAAACAGAGCGGCAGCCAGTCGCTTAAGCTCGACTACGATGCCGTCGCAGGCGGTTATATGTGGGTTGCCCGTGGCTACGGCTTAGACGTCAAGGGCGCTGCCCAATGGTTGGTTGAGCCGGACAAAATCGATTGGACAAAGTACGGCGCCATCAGTTTTTATTTTAAAGGCACGGGATCCAACGCCCGCGTGGCCTTTGACATCAAAGACAGCGGGGGTGAGATGTTCCGGTTTATGGTGACCGATGACACCCAGGAGTGGAAGCAGATGCTTTGTCCGTTTGACGAATTTTTTGCCAGAGGCGATTGGCAGCCGGACAATGCCGAGAAAAACGCCATCCTGGACTTTCCGGTGAAGAGCTTTCAGTTTGAATTTATCGCCATTGCCAAGGGAACGGCCAATATCGACGAAGTGCAGTTAGAACCCCTCAATTGACCATGATCATTGACGCGCATAGCCATTGGTTGCCGCAGGACATTATCGACAATGCCCACTTCTTTTCAAGGGCCTGGGGGAACATTGAGGCCCAGGTGGAGGCCATGGATCAGGCCGGGGTGGATAAGGCGGTTTTGAGTTATCCGACCTCCGATGCACATCTGCGCATGGGGGGCTTGGAGAAGATCGTTGAGATCTACAATGAGCGCGTGGGGTCAATTTTGAGGCGCTGGTCCGGCCGTTTTATCGGCGCAGCCATTCTTCCGGCGGATGACGCAAAGGCCATGGTGCAGGAATTTGACCGGGCCATCAAACACCTGGGATTTAGCGCCATTTCTCTGGCAACGAGTTTTGACGGTATTTTCTTAGACGACGAACGTTATTTTCCTTTGTACGAAAAGGCCGCGTTGCAGCGGGTGCCGATTTTTGTGCATCCTCAGATCATCAAGCCCATCGGTTCCGCGCAGGTGGAGGATCCTCTATTGACGCCGGTCATCGAATATATTTTTGAAACCACGATGTGTGTGGGCAAACTTTTGATGGCAGAGGTCTTCGAGCGGTTCGGCGACTTGAATTTTATTTTCGCGTATTTCGGCGGCGTGACGCCGTTCATCGCGCACCGTTATGACGCCACCTACACGATGCTGCGGGGCATCAACTTTGTCAAAGACCTCAAAGACGTGCCGTCGGCCTACCTGAAGCGAATTATGGTGGATACCAGCGGCGACCGGACCCTGGCCAATTACATTTCTTCCATGGAATTGTTTGGCCCGGAGCACATCGTCTGGGGAAGCGACTATCCGGCCAAAAAGGACATCAGGGGCTCCATCGAGTTTTTGGATAAATGTCCTTTGACCGCCGAGGATAAAACGAAAATCCTGGGGCAAAACTTAGAGCAGCTTTTTAACAACGTGAAACGTTAAAATCAGGAGTGTGGAATGAAGATTTTATTTTTGCAACCCCCTTTGGGGGCGTGGGCGACATGGGGAACGCACAAGGCCATCAACATCGGCCACGCGCAGCTGGCCGGATATCTGCGGCAGCACAATCCGAGCGTCAAGCTGGAAGCCTTGGATTGTCGGGCTTTGGATTTGACCGAAGCCCAGATGTTCGAGCGCGTCGGAGAAATAAAGCCCGATGTCGTCTATGTGGGTGATATTTTGCACACAACAGGCGGCCTGGCCGTTGTTTTTATTTACAACGAGACCGCCCGGAAAGTCAAAGAGCGCTACCCCTCGGTCAAAACTGTGGTCGGCGGCATTTTTTATGCTTCGGCGTCTGAATTCACCTTGAAAGAAAATCCGCTTATTGACTTTTGTATCGCCGGCGAATGCGAAGAAACTTTGAGTGAGCTTCTCAAAGAATTGCAGGCGGTTCGGCCAAATCTATCCGGCATCAAAGGCCTGGCGCATCGCTTTGACGGGGAGATTGCTCTGAATACCTACAGGCCTTTGATCCAGGACTTGGACAGCCTGCCGATGCCGGCCTATGATTTGTTTCCCATGGACAAATACATCGGCCACACCTATTGGAAAAATTACAGCGAGACATGGAATTCGCGCGGTTGTCCGGCGGCCTGCACGTTTTGTTATGAATGGGGCCAATATGATCCACGCGGCAATCAGGATTTGAAGAATTATCGTTACCGTTCGGCCAAAAAAGTCGTTGACGAGATGGAGATCCTCCATGAGAAACACGGCACCCGCGTCATTGTCATGATGGACGACACGTACAATGTTTACCGTAAGCGTGTCGAGGAGACCATCGAGGAGTGTCTCAGGCGTGATATCAAAATGAAGTGGATGCCATTGGGCCGTGCGCCGTATTTTATCCGCGACATCGATTTGTTCGGCGACCTCAGGCGCGCCGGGTGCTTTATGTGTCTGGTGGGTCTGGAGGTGGCCGATGATGCGGAACTACGTAAGATCAAAAAGGGGATCACGGTCGAGCAGGTCAAGGAAACCGTTGCCAAGCTGCGCGAAGCGGGGATTGCGACGGTCTTGACGTGGATGGTTGGGTTTGAAGAAGACGACGAAGAAAAAATCAAGAATCGCTATGCGGCCATCGATGAAATCGATCCGGACATCATCGCGCTGCAGTTTTTGACGCCCATTCCCGGCTCGCCCATCTGGGACGAAGCCACCAAGAAGGGCCTGGTGTGCATGGAAGACCTGAATAAAAAGATACGCCAGTGGGATTTTCATCAGCCCATCATGCCGACAAAATATCTCTCCATTCCTCAGATTGCAGATCTGGGTTCCTGGGCTTTCCGTGAATTCTATTCCAAGCCCGGCCGCATCCAGCGGGCCATGCACAACCGCAATTATGACCCCCTCGTCGGAGTTTGTGTGCGGGATTTCATGCAGAACCTGAGTCATTTCCAGAAGGAATCCCACGGTGAGAAGTCTTATGTGGGGAAAGAATGAGGAGAGTTTTTTTTCTTGGTTTTTTTATTTTTTTATGCTAATGTAGAGCAATCTTATTTGCCGATTCAATTCCGTGACAATCCACTAAAACCCGAAGATGCTGTATACCTCTCGCTCACATTTTAAAAATTTTTTAGATATTTTAAAAAGCGATTACCGTGTTTATGTCCCCGTCAAAAAAGGAACGCAGCGGTTTTATCAGCGATACGCCGAATATTCGGATGATGTGGTATTAGGAGAGGTCAGGCCGTATGAGCCCCTGAAGGTTTTCTTCACGCGCTCCCGCGAAAAAGTGGCTGAAGATTTTTCGCCCCGTATTCCCCACGAGACAGAAAAGCCCTTCGCTATTGTCGGCGTCAAAGCCTGTGACCTGAAAGGTTTTAAAGTCCAAGACCATGTCTTCAAGGACCACGATGTTCAGGATCCTTTCTATATCAACAACCGCGAAAATAATCTGATCATCAGCACGGATTGCACCTGCGCGGTTGAAACCTGTTTTTGTCTTGCCTTAGGGATTAAACCTTCCCCCCAGGAAGATTTTGATATCAACCTATCACACGTTGGCGACGGTTATCTCCTAGAGGCCGGTTCCGAAAAGGGAAAGGCCCTCCTGGATCAGCATGGCCGGCTATTCGAAAAGGCAACGTCGGCCCAGGAGAGCGAAAGAGACAGCCAGCGCAGCCGGGTGACTGCCGAGGTTCAGGAGAATATTAAAAGGGTCGATGTCCCTCATCAGGACCTTTTTGCCGGCATCATCGAGCGGAACTTTGAATCCGCTATTTGGAGCGACGAGGCGAAAACCTGCGTTGAGTGCGGGGCGTGCACGAACATCTGTCCGACCTGCCATTGTTTTTTATTGTATGACCAGAAAGATGAGGCGCAGATGGCGCGTTTGCGCGTCTGGGATTCCTGCATGATCAAGGATTATGCTAGAGTGGCCGGAGGCGCTAACCCAAGGCCAAAACTGTGGATGCGGCTGCGAAACCGATTCGAGAAAAAATTTGACTTTTTTCCGAAAGTTGCCAAGGTCTATGCCTGCACCGGTTGCGGACGCTGCATTTCCGCCTGTCCGGCCAAAATCGATATCCGAAAAGTTTTAAAAAGGTTAGTCAACAATGCCTAATTCCAATCCTTACCGGTCCATCAAGACAGAAGTGCTTGACGTCATCACGGAAACACCCACCATCAAGACCTTAAGGCTCAAGCCCGAAGAACCCATCGTTTTCAAAACAGGTCAGTTTATCGCCTTGACCGTGCCTGGCGTCGGCGAAGCGCCGTTCACGCCCTCCTCAAGGCCTTCGGAAAAAGAAATTATGGAAGTATCCATCATGAGGGTCGGCAAGGTTACCGAGAAGATCCATCAACTCCAAAAAGGCGATGTCGTTGGCCTGAGGGGCCCTTTTGGCAACGGATATCCGCTGGATCACTTTAAAGGAAAAGAGCTTGTCGTTCTCGGCGGCGGCTGCGGATTCGCCCCCTTGCGTAGCCTGATGTATTCTCTGTTTGAGATGAGCGGCGAGTTTAAAAAGCTCTATTTCAGGGGAGGATGCAAAAATCCTTCCGAATTTCTTTTCAGAAAAGAGATCCAAGAGTGGACGAAGCGCAAAGACCTCAACATCGAACTCACGGTTGATAAGGGCGATGAAACCTGGAAGGGAAGGGTCGGCCTCGTCACCGTCATCATCGACAGCGTCAAGATGGACTATCCGAAGGGCATTGCGGTTGTTTGCGGTCCTCCCATCATGATGAAGTTTGCAACAAAGAAACTGCTCGAGATTGGGTTTAAAGAGGAGAATGTCTATCTCTCCATGGAAAAGAACATGTCCTGCGGCATTGGCAAGTGCGGCCATTGCCGTTTAGGCACTTATTATGCGTGCAAAGACGGCCCGGTTTTTCAATACGCCAAGATAAAGAATTTTTCCAACATTTGGGATTAGACGTATGGCAACAAGCGCCGAACAGATTCATCAAAGCAAACTGAATCTTCAGTCCTCCAAGGGCAAGGATAAGCGCCTTACTATTGATCTGGATGTTTGTTCAGCCGGAGAATGCAAAAAGTGCGAAATCCAATGCAGCTATTTTTACCATCCCAACAACAACGGGATTGTCTCCGTGGCGGAGCTTGCCACCTACGCCCTTGTCTGCCGGAAGTGCGAATCGCCGCACTGTGTTCCTTCGTGCCCCGTCGAGGCGCTCGAACAGCAGAAGGATAAAGGAAAGCTTCTGGTCCGGCACAATATGCGCTGCATCAGCTGTCAATCCTGTTCCCATGCCTGCCCTTATGGCACGATTTATCCCGAACTCCTGCCGCTCTTGATTCATACCTGTGATTTTTGTCTGGACCGAAGGAGCGATAAAGACGAACCCCTGTGCATCAAAAGCTGTCCTTACGGTGCTTTGAGCTTAAAGAATGCGGACGAAGCATTGGCTGAGAATATGTTTTTGGTGGGCGACAACATCATAGTCCATTCAACCCATTGGCAGCTTGACAAAGCATGATTACTCTTATTGAGTTTTTCTTATACGGATTTTTATTGACGGCTGTGGTGGGACTTTTGGCCAGCTGGATTGATCGGAAAGTCACGGCCAGGGTGCAATACCGCGTTGGGCCGCCTGTCTTACAGCCTTTGATCGATCTCATAAAACTTTTAGGCAAAGAAACACTGATTCCGGCCGGCGCTTCCAAGGCGGCTTTTTTGGGCGCGCCTTTGTTTGGCCTGGCGAGCGTCATGGTGGTTTCCACGCTCTTGTGGCTCAACAACGTGAATCCCGGCAAGAGTTTTATCGGCGATCTCATTGTGGTGGTGTATCTGTTGACCATTCCTTCCATCAGTATTATCATGGGCGGTTTTGTTTCCCGCAACCCCCTGGCGAGCTTAGGGGCTTCCCGCGAAATGAAGCTCGTCTTAGGTTATGAACTGCCGTTTTTGCTTGTGGTGTTTGTGCCTGTTATTCACGCTGGTTACGCGATCCGGCTAGGCTCCATACTGAATTTTCAGGCGCAAAATGGTGTCGTCATGGGGAGCTGGTCTGGGATTCTGGCTTGGATGGTGGCGATATTGTGCGTTCAGGCGAAACTAGGCCTGGTCCCTTTTGATATGGCTGAAGCAGAGACAGAGATCACCGGCGGCGCCCTCATCGAGTATTCCGGTTCGGGGCTTGCGATGTACAAGCTGATGAAAAATATGCTTTTGTTTACGCTGCCTTTTTTCCTGATGGTCCTGTTTATGGGTGGCTTGAGATTTGACGGTATTCATTTTGTCTACGGTGTCTTGAAATATGTCGGCGTTGTGGCGCTCATCACCGTGATCAGAAACACAAACCCGCGCGTTCGGATCGACCAGGCTGTGCGGTTTTTCTGGGGGCCTCTAACCGCCATGGCCCTTTTGGCGGTTTTTCTGGCTATGAGAGGATTATGATATGAGTATGAAACTTAAAGCGCTCTTAAAATCTCCGTGGGTTTTTCATCTTTCCACCGGAAGCTGCAATAATTGCGATATCGAAGTCCTGGACTGCTTGACGCCGAGGTTTGACGTCGAGAGATTCGGCATGTTATTGGCAGGCAGCATCAGACATGCGGATGTGCTTTTGGTCAGCGGCTCCGGCAACCGAAAATCCATGGAGCGGGTTAAAAGATTGTACGAACAGGTCCCGAAACCATGTCTCGTCGTGGCCATTGGCGAATGTTCGTTATCCAGAGGCATGTTTATTCATAGTTACAATTGTCCGGTTCCTATTGACAAGGTTATTCCCGTTGATGTTTATATTCCCGGATGCCCTCCCAAACCGGAGGCGATTATCGCCGGGGTCGTCAAATTGATCGGGAAGATCGAGCGCGAAACATTGACTAAGAAAAAATAAAGCAGGTAAGGCGATGACACGAGAAAAGATCTTAGACGATTTACAACAGCGGTTTAAGGAAAGCATTCTCGGGGTGTTTGATAAATCTCCCAAGAGGGTCTATATCGATATCAAGCCCGAATCCATCGTAGCCATGGCGACGTACATCTTTAAGGATCTGGGGGCCAGGTTCAATATTGCCTCGGGTGTGGATGTACGCCATCATATGGAAATTCTTTACCATTTTACCCTCGAGGATATCAATCTTCTGATTTCCTTGAGGGTGAAGTTGGAGAAAACAAAATTAGAAATCGACTCTCTGGCGCCCGTGTTTGAAGGGGCGAATTGGATTGAGAGAGAAATTCATGAAATACTTGGGATTAACTTTAAAGGGCACCCAGATTTGCGCAAGCTCCTTTTGCCCGACGATTGGCCGCAGGGCGTCTATCCGTTGCGGCGCGATTACAAAGAATGGGATAAAAACGCAATTAGAGACAGGGGTGTATAAGTGAGCCGCACGATTATTCCTATAGGGCCGTATCACCCTTTACAGGAAGAGCCGGAATTTTTCAGTCTCACCGTGGAAGGGGAGATGGTCGTCGACATCGATGTCCAGATTGGTTATAACCACCGTGGCATTGAGAAACTTTCCGAGATGAAGACATTTGATCAGTCGACCTTTGTCATTGAGAGGATCTGCGGCATATGCTCGACGAGCCACCCGTTTGCCTACACGCGGGCCGTTGAAGATATTATTCCCGTGGAGGTGCCGCCCAGGGCCAAGTATATCAGGACCATCATTGCCGAAGGCGAACGGATCCATTCGCACCTTTTGTGGTTGGGTCTGGCCGGGCATTTTCTTGGGTATAACACTGTTTATATGTGGGCCTGGAAACTCCGGGAGGAAATTTTAGACGTGATGGAGATTTTATCGGGCAACAGGAATAATTATGCTATGAATAAGCACGGCGGCGTGCTACGCGACATTAAACCCGAAGACATTCAGTCGGTGATCAAAAAAATAGATTACATTGTGCCGACCCTAACCATGCTTAAAAAAGCTGTCATGGATGACCCTGTCCTTCATGCGCGGACCAAAGGTATAGGGATTCTGACCAAGGAAGAAGCCATCGATTACTGCGCCCTTGGTCCGACGTC
>JAZDLY010000094.1:0-11477 GCA_043801485.1 Candidatus Omnitrophota bacterium
ATACAACGACACCAACGGCCACCTGGCCGGAGATGAAGTGCTCAGAAGCTTGAGTAGTCTGTTTGTGCGTTCGATCCGCAACCTCGACATGGTGTTTCGTTACGGCGGAGAAGAATTTGTGATCCTGATGGTGGAGACCAATAAAAAAGGGGCGGTTCTGGCCGCCGAGCGCATTTTGAACCTTGTGCGCCTGAGCCTGCCGACGACGATCAGCATGGGGATTGCGGATTTTCCGACGGATGCGTCGGAGAAAGACGTCTTGATCGACAGGGCCGACAAGGCCTTGTATCAGGCCAAGGCGGAGGGAAAAAACAAGCTTTGTTTGGCATGAATGAGGCCACAACTTAGCGAAGGTAGTGAAGCGAAGTTGTTTGGCCGATTTCATCCCGTCGCTGCAAGGAGTGCCTAGGCTATTTTAAAGGAAAGCACGACGCAGCGTTTAGCGATCGGGATGACTACCTTAATGTGGTTATGGGAGGTTGCCGATGCGCGCTTCAATCCTTGATGCCCAGCACACGCTTTTCGAAGGCCTGGTGTCCGCAGTCACATTGCCTGCCGCCGACGGACAGATGACCATCTTAGACAACCACGAGCCTGTCTTTGTGGCCCTGGGCAAAGGGGTGATTCGTCTGGAATCCGTGGGGCAAAGGGCCAGAAGACACGCGCAGGCCGAAGAAATTAAGCCCATTATGATCCGCCAGGGGATCGCGCGCATGAAAAACAACGAATTGATCGTTCTCGTGGAATAGGGGCAATACGTCATGCTCAAAAATCTTACCATTGCGTTGATTATGTTTTTAAGCACCCTCGGTCCGTCGATCATCATTGCGGTGGTTGGCTATGTGGCGATCAAGGCTCTGGGCCGCAATCCTGCCGCCGCCCCCAAGATCATGGTGGCGATGGTTTTTGCTTTTTTGTTCGCCGAGGGGATTGCCGTGATTGCGCTGGTCATGGTCTACAATCTTTTCAAGTAAAGGATAAATATGGTTCAGTTAGTCCTGTTGCAGGTTATCACGTTTGTCATTATCATCGTGGCGCTGCGTTTTCTGTTTGGCACGCAGCTCAAAAGCGCGCTCTCACGGCTCCAGATGCTTCACCAGGAAAGTCTGGAGAAAGAAGAGATCATCAATAAGGAGCTAGAGCGCGCCAGGATCCAATCGCAGAGCGAAATTGGCCGCAGCCAGGAAGAGGCCAAGGGGATTCTTGAAACCGCGCGCGCGAAATCGGAGAAAATGATTCTGGATGCCGCGGAGCGCGTTCAGATCGAGGCCAAAAAAATTATTGCCGAGGCTGAAGAAAAAGCCAAACGGCTGGAGCATGAAATTCTGGCCACGGTGGACGTCAAGGCTGTTGATTTGGCTCAGGAGCTGATCCGCCACACGTTCACCGACAAAGGCTGGGGGGCCCTCCAGGCACAACTCATCGATGAATTGATCGAGGATTTTAAAGCGGTTGATAAAAATCGTCTCTCTGTCCAGGGGTCTAAGGTTGAGGTCTTGACCGCCATTGCGTTGACCCCGGAAGAAGAACGACGGCTTGCGGAAGTTCTTTCGGCAAAGCTTGGGCGGCCGATCACCTTGGAAGAAAAAGTTGATCCTGCCTTGATCAGCGGGCTGGTGATCAAGCTCGGCGGGTTGGTGGTTGACGGAAGCCTCAAGAATAAATTGATGCGGGTTGTCAACGCCCTGCATCTTGCGAAACGATAATGGAGCACAAGACCCTTTTCAAAGTCGATCCGTTTGAGATCAAAGAAGTCGGCGTCGTCAAAGAGGTCAAACGGGGAATTGTCAAAGTCGAAGGCCTGCCGTCGTGCATCTACGGCCAGCTCATCGAATTTGCCGAGATCAACCGCAAGGGACTCGTGATTGATTTCAACGAGCGGGACGTCAGGGCGTTTATCTTAGGCGACGAACGCGACATCCGCTTAGGCTCCATGGTGACCAGCCGCAACGAAGTTTTTTCCGTACCCGCCGGGGAAGGCTACATCGGCCGCATCGTCAACAGCGTTGCGGAACCGCTCGATGACCGCGGGTCTCTTTTGGAAAGCAAGGCCTCCATGCCCGTCTTCCGGCGGGCGCCGGCCGTCCTGGACCGCATTCCCATCAGTCATCAGATGCACACCGGCATCAAGATTCTAGACACCATTATTCCGATCGGCAAGGGGCAAAGGGAGCTGATCATCGGCGACCGCCAGACCGGCAAAACAGCCCTGGCCCTTGATGCCATCATCAACCAACAAGACAAAAACGTTGTCTGCGTGTATTGTTGGGTAGGCGGCGCGCATTCATCACTGCTCAAGATCATTCATCTCCTCGAAGAAACGGGGGCGATGAATCACACGATTGTGGTGGCGGCCTCGGCATCGGCATCGCCGGGCGAACAATACTTAGCACCCTATGTGGCGGCGGCCATGGGAGAGTATTTTATGGTTCGTGGCCGCGACGCCCTGGTTGTTTTTGACGATTTGACCAAACATGCCTGGATTTATCGCGAATTGTCCCTGCTCTTGGAGCGCTCGCCGGGCCGAGAGGCCTATCCAGGGGATATCTTTTATCTTCATTCGCAACTCATGGAGCGGGCCGGCCGCCTGAATTCCGAGCTCGGCTCGGGCTCCATGACGTTCCTGCCGATCGTTGAGACGCTCCAAGGGGACATCACCGGATATGTCCAGAGCAATCTCGTTTCCATGACCGACGGGCAAGTCTATGTCTCCAGCAGTCTTTTCCACGAAGGCTTTAAACCCGCGATTGATCTTGGGTTGTCTGTTTCTCGTATCGGCAGCAGGGTGCAGAGCCAGGCCATGCGCGAAGTCAGCGAATCCCTGCGTTTGGATTACGCCCAGTATAAGGAACTCCTGAGACTCATGCGCGTCAAGGCTAAGTTGTCGACGGAAATTTTGGAAAAATTGCGGCGCGGCGAGGCTTTATCCCAATTGTTGAAGCAGGACGCGCACAGGCCGGTGGCCGAAGTCGAGATCATCGTCGGGTTTTATGCGTTTCACAGAAAAATCCTGGAAATCCTTTCTCCGGAAGGGCTGCAGATTTTTTCCGCGCAGATCATGGAGTATCTGTCGCAGAAGTGGCCGCAGGTGTTGAAAGAACTTTCGGAAAAGAGAACTTTTACGACACAGGTCCGCGAGGATCTGGATCGCGCGTTTATTGAGTTCTTCCGGGAGAAAAAGGTCGTATGATTCCTTTAGTGAAATTACGTGAAAACTTGCAGTTTGCCCGGGATCTTCAGGAAATGATTGAGGTCTTGAAAGGGGCGACGGCCAGCCAATTCCGGAGCCTGCAGAACAGGCGCAAGGGGTTCGAGCAGTTCAAGGCGACGCTGGAAGATTTTTTGGCAACACTCGTTGTGCGCCGGCCCGTGCACCCCTTTTTGCGGGAGCGCGCCAGCCTCCCCAAGGCGGTGTTGATGATTACTTCCGACGAGGGTTTTATGGGGAGCCTCAACGCCATGGTGGTCAATGCAGGCCTGGAGCAGGCCGGCTCCGAGGATGAGTTGGTGGTCATGGGCGAGCGTGGGGGAAGGTACGTCTCGGAAAACCAACGGGGCGATTTTACGTTTTTGCCGGGCATCGGCGATGACATCACGTACAAACGGGCCGTGTCCGTGCGCGACCTTTTGATCAACAGATTCCTGGCAAAAAAGATCGGCAGCGTGTGGGTGGCGTTCCCGCGGTTTTTGTCATTGACGGTGCAGCACGTGGATGTGGTGCGGGTTTTGCCCTGCGGAGATATCTTCGGGACAAAGGAAAGAAGGGCCAGGATTGATCGCCCGGACACGCTGCTGGAGCCCACCGAGGCCAAAGTCATCGATTATCTGGTCAAGGCCTGGATGATGCAGAAACTCTATGATATTTTCTGGGAGAGCAAGCTCTCGGAATGCGCGGCCCGCATCATTCACCTGGAAGGCAGCTACGAGGAGATCCTGAGCACAAACAAAAAACTTGTTTATGAATATTTCAAACATTTCCACGCGCGCAGCGATAAAAACATCCGGGAGATCTTTGCCAGTCGTTTACGCTGGCAGCGTGTGCCCGCCGAGCCTAAAGCAATAGAGGGGAGGCAGGCGTGACTCAGGATAAAGACGTCCAAAAGCTTCCCCAGGGAAAAATTCTGGCGGTGCACGGTCCGGTCGTGGATGTTGTGTTTGGCCGCGAAGAGGACCTGCCGCTTATTTATGAGATCATAAAGGCCACAACCTACGACGGGTTGGATGTGGTTTTGGAGGTCAGCGAACACGAGGGTGGCAATATTGCCAGGTGCATTTCGTTGACGCCCACCTATGGTCTGATGCGCAGCGCGCCTGTTAAACGCACGGGCAGCTCGTTGGCGGTTCCGCACGGAGAAGCCGTTCTCGGCCGTGTGATCAATGTGATGGGTGAGCCGATTGACAAAAACGGTCCGATCCTGACGGAGTCGCTTTATCCCGTGCGCAAAAAATCCGCGCAGGAAGAAAAAGTCAAGATGCACATCGGCCGGGAAAAAGAAAGCGTTGAGATCATCGAGACCGGCATCAAAATGATCGATCTTTTGTTTCCGCTGCTCAAGAACACCAAGACCGGCATTCTCGGCGGAGCGGCGCTGGGCAAGAGTCTTTTGACGTTAGAGATCATTCACAACATTATCAAAAAGCAGCAGTGGCTCTGCGTTTTTGCCGGTGCGGGCGAGCGTATCCGAGAAGGCAACGAACTTTATTTTGAATTTTTGCGCAGCGAAATTCTTTCCAAAGCGGTTTTGGTGTTCGGGCAGATGGACGAATCTCCGGGGGCGAGGTTTGAGGTTGTCTCCACAGGCATTGCCCTGGCGGAATCCCTCCAGGAGCAGGGCAACAGTATTTTGTTCCTTGTGGACAATGTATTCCGTTTTGCGCAGGCCGGCAGCGAACTGTCGGCTTTGCTCGGGCGGATTCCGTCGGAAACAGGCTATCAGCCGACCCTGCCGAGTGAGATCGGCGAATTTCATGAGCGCATCCGTTCGCGTGAAGGTGCCTCCATCACGGCCATCGAGGCGGTCTACGTTCCGGCCGACGACTTGACGGATCCGGCGGTTGTCTGTATCTTTTCGCACTTAGACTCCATTCTGGTCTTGTCCAGGGCCAGGGTTCAGCGGGGGCTGTATCCGGCCATTGATCCTTTGATGTCCTCGTCGGGCTATCTGAACACCCGCATCGTGGGCAAACGGCACTTCGAGATCGCCCAGGAAGTCATTCGCCTGTTCCACAAATACGAAGAATTGCAGCGTCTGGTCGCCATCATTGGCATCGAAGAACTTTCGAAGAACGACCGCATTATTTTTCATCGCGCGCGCAAACTGGATAATTTTTTGACGCAGCCGTTTTTTACAGCCGAAGTTTACACCAACAGAAAAGGCCAATATGTTGCCCTGGAAGACACATTGGGAGGCTGCGAGCGGATCATTACGGGCCGGCTGGACTCCGCGCCCGACGAGGACCTTTATATGCTCGGCGCCTTGCCGTCGCAACAGTAGCAGGCGGGACTTGCGAATTTTGATTTGGCTTGGGATGGTTATTGATTAGCGGTTGCTTTGGATTTGTTCACGGCAGGATGTTTGGAGGCCGAGCGGGCACGGATCCCCATCGGAAAAGCTGTCGGGGAGAGCGAGGCCGAAACTCAAGTGAAGATTTTCCTCGCAGGGGAAAATCGAACGGTCCTGCAGGGAACAAATCCAAAGCAACTGATGTGCGACACAGAATTTTAAGCGAGGATACATCATGCTCAAATTAGGCGAACTGCTCATCAACAAAGGCGTCATCACGCAGCCGCAGCTCGACATGGCCCTGCGTGAACACGAACGGACCGGCGAGCTTCTGGGCAAGGCTTTGGTGCGTCTGGGTTTTATCACCGAAGACCAGCTCTTGATGACGCTGGCCGAACAGCTCTCCATCCAGTACATCTCGGGCCTGAAAAACAAGACAATCCCCGACGATGTCATCAAGGCGGTGCCGGCGCGTTTCGTGTGGCATTACAAGTTTGTGCCGCTGGCCTTGAAAGGCAATATCCTCACCATTGCGATTTCCAATCCTCTGGATGTGTGGCCCACCGAAGACATCAAGTTCCATTTGGGGTTTGATGTTGAGGTTGTTTTGGCGACCGAGGCCGAAATCATGGCCTCCATCAAGACTTATTACGGCGTTGGAGCCGCCATTGTCGAAGGCATCCTGGATAAAAAAGAAGGGGTCGCCAAAAAGACCGAGGACGGGGTGGTTGTTTTGGACTCGCCGGAAAAAATGGCCCAGGACGCCTCGGTCATTCGTCTGGTCAATCAGCTCTTGGCAGAGGCCATCCAGTCGCGGGCGACCGACATCCATATCGAGCCTTTCCGCGACCGCGTAAAAGTGCGCTACAGGATTGACGGCATTCTCTACGACGTGCCGGTGCCGGATACCATGAAACAGCTCCACCTGGCCATCATCTCGCGCATCAAGATCATCGCCAATATGGACATCGTCGAGCGAAGGCTGCCTCAGGACGGCCGCGCCAAAGTCAAGCTGGGCGAGATCGACGTGGATTTGCGTATTTCCGTGATCCCGACTCTCTACGGCGAAAACATGGTCATCCGCATCCTGCCGACCCAGATGCTTTTCAACCTCGCAGAGTTGGGGCTTCCGGCCAGGGATATGGAGATGTTGGGAGAGCTCATCCAGAGGCCCCATGGCATTATCTTTCTTACGGGCCCCACAGGGTCCGGCAAAACCACAACGCTTTATTCTTTCTTGTCCAAGCTCAACAAGTCCAACGTCAAAATCATTACCGTTGAAGATCCGATTGAATATGACCTGACCGGCGTGACACAGCTCCAGGTTAATCCCAAAATCGGTCTGACGTTTGCCAGCGCTTTGCGCAATCTGTTGCGTCACGACCCGGACATCATGATGGTCGGCGAGGTGCGGGACTTAGAAACCGCAGAACTGGCCATCCGCACCGCCCTGACGGGCCACTTGGTCTTCTCGACGCTGCACACCAACGATTCTGCCTCCGGCGTCACGCGTCTGTTGGACATGGGACTGGAGCCGTATCTGGTGGCCTCCAGCGTCCAGGCCTTCATCGCGCAGCGCCTGGTGCGGACCGTCTGTTCGGACTGCAAAGAGAAAATTTCCATCAAAGAAGTCCTGCCGGAAAAAGAGGAGCCCAAAGATGCGATCGAGACCATCCAAAGACCGGCATTCATTTATAAAGGCAAAGGATGCGAAGCCTGTAAATTCACCGGTTATAAAGGACGCATCGCGATTTACGAAATCCTTTTGATGAACGAAGAGATCCGACAAATGGTCTTGGACAAGGCGTCGGCCTCCCAGATCAAAAAGAAAGCCGTGGAGCTTGGATTGCGGACGTTGATGCGCGAAGGGTGGGACAAGATCAGGGAAGGCCTGACCACTCCGGAAGAAGTGATGCGCGTGACGGAAATCGGATAATGAGCCCAGCGAGGGAAAATCATGCCAACCTATACATATTTAGCCAAGAAAAATCTTAACGAGACAGCCGAGGGAATTATCGTCGCCGAAAACCAGGATCGCGCCGTCGACAAGCTCATCGAAATGGGGCTGTCGCCGATCCGGGTTGAGCCCCTGGCGACCGAGCAGAAGACCGGCGAGGTCAGCGGCACGAATGTTGCGATATCCAACCGCGGCCTGACGCCCAAAGACCTGGCGGTTTTCACAAGCCAGTTCAAAAGCCTGATGCGCGCCAGGGTCGATCTGCTCAAATCCCTGGGCATCCTCTACGCGCAGGCCAACAAGAGCAAATTAAAGAATCTCATTTTAGACCTTCATGCGACCGTCAAAAACGGCACGACGTTTTCCGAGGCACTGGCCAAGCACGGCGAATTCTTTCCCAGCCTCTATTTGAATCTCATCAAATCCGGCGAGGCATCGGGCAAGCTCGATGACGTCTTGGAAGAGCTCGAAGGATTTTTGTCCAAAGACCAGGAATTCCGGATGCACGTCAAGACCGCCATGGCCTATCCGACCTTGATGATTGCCGTCGGCGTGTGTGTTGTTTTTATTTTGTTCAGCTATGTGATCCCGAAGCTTTCCTCGATCTTTGCGGACTTCGATTATCAACTGCCTTTGCCGACTCAGATCATGCTGCAGGTCAGCGATGTTTTTAAGACCTACTGGTGGCTGATGGTTTTGGGGGTTGGGGCCCTGGCGGGGATTTTGACCCAGATGTCCCGCAGCGTCGGCGGACGCGCCAAGCTGGATTGGTTCAGGCTGCGCATTCCGATCGTAGCACAACTGACGCTCAAACAATCGCTCTCCAGGTTCTGCCGCACGCTCTCGCTTTTGATCCGCAGTGGTCTGCCGGTCTTCCAGGCCCTGCAGGTCGCCATCCCGACGCTGGAAAACGCCTGTTTTATCAGGGAGCTGGAAGTTGTGCGCAAAGAGGTTATGGAAGGCGTTTCTTTGGCCAGCAGCATGAAAAAGGTGTCGTTTTTTCCGCCGTTTCTCATCCAGATGGTTTCCGTCGGAGAAGAAGGCGGGAAGCTCGAGGGGGTGCTGACCGAGGTGGCCGAGGCCTACACGCAGGAAACCGATGCGATGCTTAAAGTCGTCACGGCGCTCCTGGAGCCTGTCATCATCCTGATTTTGGGCGTTATTCTCGGCGCCATTGTCCTGGCAATGCTTTTGCCGATCTTCCAGATCAATATGTTGATTAAATGAGGGCATGACTTACGTCGGTTTGTGACGTAAGTCATCTGCCCGAATTTCAAGCACCTTAAGGTTTTGATGTAGCGAAATCCTGCGCCAGCGGGATATCCCCCGAAGGCTTTGGCGTAGGGGGAAAGAATCCAAAAGTAGACCGCATGAATATGACGCTTGTCTTGGAAATCGGCAATCCCTGGTTGAAAATGGCCATCTTCCGGTCAGCGCTCAACGTTCATCACCTGCGCGCACTTTCCGCCGTCACCGTCGCCGATCCTTCGGAAGAAGCCCAGGCGCGCGCCTTGACGGATTTCCTCAAAGACCTCAAAATCAAAAAGCCAAAAAACACCGTTGTTTCGTTTTCCCGGAATGCCGTGACCCTGCGTAATCTGCGCATTCCCTCGGTGGTCCCCGCGGAAATCGACGACATGATCAAGCTGCATGTCGGCCGGCAGGTCCCCTATGCCAAAGAGGAAATCGTCAGCGGCTATCGGGTGATCGGCCGGGATGCCATGGGGTATTCCAAGGTGATGCTGGCTATTGTTCACCGGGAGAGCATCCGCCGCATTTTCCGCATCTTAGAAAAAGTCGGGTTGTATACGGATGCGGTCGAGCTTTCCTCGGACGGAATTTTGTCGTGGTTGGGCAAGGCGACCAAGGGCTTTGATGTCAAGCCCGCAGAGGCGTTCATCATCCTTGATGTCGATGCCGCTTTTACGGATTTTATCGTCTCGACCACCGAAAACATTCTGTTCAGCCGGGTCATTACCCTGGGCCGCGACCAGTTGAACGAAGAAAGCAGGTGGGCCAAATTTATCGGCGAAATGAAACAGGCGATTGTGATTTCTCAAAGCGAAGAAGTCCTCCAGAAACCCGTCAGGATTTTTCTCGGGGGTGCGGTCGAGCACCTGCAAGGTCTTTCGACGAGGCTTGAGCTTGAATTCAACCTTCCGGCCACGGTCGTGGCCCCCTTGGCCAATGCGCCGGTGGCCAAAGATCTCGTCAAGTTCCCGGCGAATATCCTCGAGAGCGTTTCCATGGGCGCCCTTTTGGGCGTGGGTCTGGACGCAGGCCGCAAGCGCATCAATTTCACTTTGCCGGAAGCGCAGATCCGCAAGACTCTGCAGGAACGCAGCCGCGACATCATGTTTTTCGGATCGATCGCGATGTATCTGATGCTGGCAGCCTGCGGCGTTTATTTGGAAAAGTTGCGCAATAAAGAGGCGACTCTGGGGATTCTGCGCGACCGTTATCAGAAAAGTGCCACGCAGGCCGAGGGCTTGAGTGAAAAAGTCGAGCGCATCCGCAAAATCAAATCCAAGCGCGACACGAAATCCGCCGCCATCAATTATCTTTTCGAGATCTCCAAGCTTCTGCCGCCTCGGGTGGTGGTGGTCAGTCTTTCGTTCCAGCAGGACGACAGGGTCAATGTCAAAGGCCGCACGAATTCGCTCGACGATGTGGTGAAATTGCGCACGACGCTGGAGGCCTCGCCCTATTTTAAGGATGTGCAAACGAACTATGCCAGGCAGAAGAAGGTCAAAGATAAGGAGTTTATCGAGTTTGAGCTGATCTGCCCGAAGGAACAGGAAAAGTCGCGCAAGAAAAAATAACGGGTTTTTGCCATGGATTTCAAAAATAAAAAATATGCCGCGTTCACCTATATCCCGCTGGGGACCCTGGCGGTTGTGGCGGTTGTCCGTTTTGTTTTCGGGCCCTTTCAGGCGAAACTGGAGAAACTCAACAGCGAGATCACCGTGCAAGAGGCACGGCTGAAAAAAGGAATAAGCTTGATCGAACACGCAGACGAGATCACTCAGGAGTACGGCCGCTACGCGAGTTATTTTGCTTTTGAGGGGCTTTCCGACGAAGAAATCAAGGCCAGCATTTTCAACGAACTCCAGAAGATTGCCCAAAAGACCGGGCTTTCCATCCTGGACTTAAAACCGCAGGCCGACATCAAGAGCGATAAAATCGCCAAGCAATACATGCTTTCGGTCAAGGCCGAAGCGGACATGACGCAGTTGGTCAGCTTTCTCCATGACCTCTACAATTCAGACCTGTTGTTGAGCGTTGAAAAAATGGTTCTGGCGCCGAAGTCCGAAGGCGCCTCAATTTTGAGCATCACGTTGACAATCTCGGGGTTTGCGTTCAATCAATGAAAAAGGGGGGTCGCATGCGGACAAAAAAAGGTTTTACGCTGATTGAGATCATGGTGGTGGTTGTTATCTTGGGGATTCTGGCGGCCATGGTGGTGCCACGGCTCGCCGGCCGCTCGGACGAAGCCCGGCGTCAGGTGGCCAAAGCCGACATTGAATCCAATGTGGGCATGGCCATTGATTTGTACGAGGTGGACATCGGCGACTACCCGGACAGTCTGCAGGATCTTATTACCGAGCCTTCGGATGCAACCGGCTGGAAAGGGCCGTACCTCAAGAAAAAGAAATTGCCGGTCGACCCTTGGAGCCGCGCCTATGTCTATAAGTATCCGGGCACGCACAACACGGATGGTTATGATCTGTCGTCCATGGGCAAAGACGGCGCAGAAGGCGGCGAAGATGATATCACGAACTGGGAGTAAAACTTTTCTGGGTGAGTGATTGTCTTGGTTTGTTCTTCGCAGGGACGCTCGCCATGTCCCAGCGGACGCGGCTTCGCTCGAGGTTCGGCCTCGCTCTCGCCGATTTTTTTCCGATGGCGAACCGGCCCGTCCCGCTATCGCAGGACAAGCTTCGGCCTGCACACGCCCTGCTCCGAACATCACCAAGCCACCCGCCCAGAGGAAAAGTTTTACGTCCGCTTTTACC
>JAZDLY010000109.1:0-4274 GCA_043801485.1 Candidatus Omnitrophota bacterium
GCGCTGTTGACGGCCAAGGAAGAGGTTGACCTGGCCAGAAAGGCCAAGAAAGGCGATGTTAAATCGCGCGACCAGATGATCCGGGCAAACCTGCGTCTTGTCATCAATATTGCCAAGCGTTATGTTTATCTTGGGATTCCGCTCATGGATCTGATTGAGGAAGGCAATGTGGGGTTGATGAAGGCTGTTGAAAAATTTAATCCGAACAAGGGTTTTCGGTTTTCAACTTATGCCGCCTGGTGGATTAAGCAAAGCATCACACGTTCGATCTTTGACCAGTCGCGCACGGTTCGTCTGCCTGTTTATGTCAACGAGCTCCTGACGAAGTATAAAAAGATATCCGAGCGCCTGATGGGCAAGCTTAAGCGTCTTCCTACCGATCAGGAAGTGGCCAAGTCCATGCGCAAGAGCGTTGACAAAATCATTCAGATCCGCAGCGCCATCACAAAAACATCATCGCTGGATGCGCCGATCGATGAAGAAGGCGGCAACGAGATTATCGATTTGGTCGAAGACAAGAATGCCATTTCGCCGGATTCGGAAATCGATACGTTTTTCAACAAAGAGCGTCTGGAGGGCCTCTTGGGCAACGTCAGCAAGCGCGAACAGGAAATTTTGTCCATGCGGTTCGGTTTGAAAGACGGACACATCCACACACTGGCAGAGGTGTCCAAGAAATTGCTCGTTTCCCGGGAGCGCGTCCGCCAGATCGAAGAACGGGCTTTGAAAAAAATCAAAAAAATGATGGTGGAACAGGAAAAGGAGACCATAACCTAACATGGCCAATTCGACCTTTTATACGCTGGTGATTCCACGTTTTGAAGATGTGTTCCATTCGTTTTTTGCCTCGGAGGTGATCAAGGGGGTCACTGCAGCCGCCAGTCGTCTGAAGGTTGATATCCTCATTCACATCACAGAACGAAAAGGTCACAGTGATTGGGAACAAAGCGAATCCTTGGTGTCGGATTTCGTCAAAGGAGTTATTTTTGCCGATATTGACGGAGACAAAACACATCTGCAGGAATTCATTCGCCACAAAATCCCCTACATTGTCATGAATAATTATTTCAGCGAGGATATCAATTGCATCGCGATTGATAACCGAAGGGCGGCCATGGATGTGGTGGAGTATCTGGTCAAGCTCGGCCACAGCAAGATTGCCACCATTGCCGGTGACCTGAATACCCAGGCCGGCGAAGCAAGGCTGGAAGGGTATAAACAGGCGATGGCCAAATACGGCTTCAATGTTCCCAAAAGCTATGTTCAGGAAGGTTTCTTTTTGCGCACACCGGCCCGCGCCGCTGCCAAAACGCTCTTGAATTTACCGGACAGGCCGACGGCGATTTTTGCCGCCAGCGACGTGATGGCCTTAGAAGTGGTGGACGAAGCGCGCGCAGAAGGCCTGCGCATTCCCTGGGATGTTTCCCTTGTCGGCTTTGACGACAATCCCATTGCCGGATACAGCCAGGTGCGCTTGACCACTGTTTCTCAGCCCATCGTCGAAATGGGACGTTTGGCGCTGGAAAAATTACATCAGATTATTCTGGCCAAAGAGCGGGAGCCTGTCAAGGTTGTCTTGCCCACAAAGCTCATCAAGCGCGAATCGACTCTGGTGCTAAATAAATCTTAAGGAGGCTTTATGTCAGACGCGTTGAAAAAATTCATCCGCAATATCCCCGATTTTCCCAAACAGGGCATTTTGTTTCGCGATATCACGACCCTTTTGAACGACAAAGACGCGTTTCAAAAATCCGTTGATGCCCTGGCCGAAGCCGTCAAAGACCAAAAGGTTGATTATGTGATTGCCGTTGAGTCCCGCGGTTTTATTTTTGGGGCGCCGCTGGCTTATAAGCTTGGCGCTGGTTTTGTGCCTGTTCGCAAAAAAGGAAAACTTCCTGCAGAGACCATTTCTGCAGAATATGCTTTGGAATATGGCGCGGATTCTCTGCATATGCACAAGGATGCCCTCAAGCCCGATTCAAGGGTTTTGATTGTGGATGATCTTCTGGCAACAGGAGGAACCATGGCTGCCGTATGTCAGCTCACCGAAAAACTCAAAGCCAAAATCTGCGGCATCATTTTCCTGATTGAGCTCTGCGACCTTAAGGGTCGCGACAAACTCAAAGGCTATCCGGTATTTTCGCTGATTCAATATTAGGTTTTAAAAATTGAAGTTGAATAATGGCTTGCAATATGGTATTATTAAATTGGGAAAAAAAGCTTGACAAATTAGCCGGTTACGCTAAACTTAAAACGAAATTTGCACTTGCTCCCCGCTTGATTCCCGCAAGGGTTCGGGCGGGGTTATCTATTTATAGGGCCTTATGAAAAATTCGTCTCCCACGGCACTTTCCCAAAAAAGAACAGTTGTATTTATTGATGGACAGAACCTTTTTCATACTGTCAAGGAAGCTTTTGGCTATATTTATCCAAATTATGATGTGAAGCTGCTTGCGGAAAAGATATGCCTAGGTCAAGGATGGGTCATTTCCGAAATTCGTTTCTACACCGGTGTTCCGGACTCCCAAGACAACGCCTTTTGGAATAACTTTTGGAACAAAAAGCTTGCTGTAATGGGGCAAAAAGGAACGAAGATTTTTTCCCGCCCGCTGCGCTATAGCAACCAAACAGTAAGACTTCCGGATAATAGCAGTTATACCTTTCTTGTTGGACGAGAGAAAGGCATCGATGTGCGTATTGCCATTGATGTTATTCGTCTTGCGCACGAAAGGGCGTATGATGTAGGACTTATCTTTAGCCAAGATCAGGATCTTAGTGAGGTTGCTGAGGAAATTAGGGTAATTTCTGGAGAACAGAATCGATGGATAAAATTAGCCTCAGCTTTTCCGTTTAGCCCAACCTCGAGCAATAAGCGAGGCATTAATAAAACCGATTGGATTAGGATCGACAGGAATCTTTATGATTCTTGTATAGATACAAATGACTATAGGGAGTATTCTAAATGAAATGCATAAATCGGTGTGTTTGCCCCCGTAGCTCATCTGGATAGAGCACAGGTTTCCTAAACCTGGTGTGGCAAGTTCGAGCCTTGCCGGGGGCATTTAAATTTGGCAAGGCGAGAACTTGAGGGGGTGTGGGGAGATTGTCCCCACGCTTTCGGGGTGACAGGGAGCGAAGCGACCACCAGAGGGGCAGTGGTTCGACTGAGCTCACCATCCTGACCAAAGTCGAAGGAAGCCCTTATGGAGAGCGATCCGCCGTAGGCGGAGAGCGAAAGTTCTAGCGCGAAGCGCGGAGCCTTGCCGGGGTATTAATAATTGACAAAAATTATAGGAAATCCATGATTGATCTCCATACACATTCTTTATTGAGCGATGGCCAGTTGCTGCCGTCAGAACTTGCGCGCCGCTACGAAGAAAAGGGGTTTAAGGCCATCGCCATCACAGACCACGCAGACCTGTCCAATTTAAAATTTGTCGCGGAATCCATTGTTGAGTTTTGCCGGCATTGGCCAAAGGGCCGCATTGCTGTTTTGCCGGGAGTGGAATTGACACATCTGCCGCTTGAACAATTTGAGCAAGCGGTTCGTTTTTCCCGGCAGAAAGGCCTTCGGATTATTGTCGGCCATGGCGAAACCCTTGCCGAGCCTGTTGTCAAAGGTACTAACCGGGCAGCCATTAAAGCTGGAGTGGATATCCTTGCCCATCCCGGTTTGATCAGCGAAGCAGATGTTAAGTTGGCTGTCAAAAGGGGCGTTTTCCTTGAATTAAGTGCCCGAAAGGGGCATTGTCTGGGCAATGGCCATGTCGCTCGACTTGCCTTAAAATACGACGCAAAATTGTGCATCAATTCTGATGCCCATGCTCCTTCGGATATTCCTGGCATGGCTTATTTCAAGAGTATTGGGCTTGGGGCAGGCCTTAGCCTCAAAGACCTCGTTAAGGCTTATAAGGAGGCAGTGAGGCTTGTTAAATGTTGATAGTCAAATTTTTTTAGTCAAATTTTCCGCCGCAGGCGGACCCGCCTTCGGCGGGAACTACTCCGGCTTTTTTCAAAAAAAACTTGACATCTTATTGATAAATATGGTATTTATAATGAAATAACGGCTATACCGTCAAAGACATCTTTAGTCCAAGGCAGGAAAAGGAGGTGAAGAACAATAAAGCCGAAAGATGTCAAATACTTGGCGATATAACTATAGATGGAAATCCTAGGTAAGTTATACAGAAACCCTAGTTGCACATATAGTTCATTATAAAATATTCCTTTAAGGAGGAAAAATGAGTAAACGCTTAGTGCTTTTGTTCTGCGTC
>JAZDLY010000163.1:0-2127 GCA_043801485.1 Candidatus Omnitrophota bacterium
ATATTGTTTTCTTCAAATTTTTTGCGGTAAAAGGGTACATTCGAATAAACCCGATCAACTGTGGCCTTGAGCCGACGCAAGATGATTGCCTCCAGATCTTCTCTTGGCATGGTCTCAAATCCGATGTCGAGAATCATTCCAATATTCCTTTCAGTTAGTTAGTGCCCGTCTGCCTGGCATTATAGCTCATAAACCATCCGCTGTATTTTTTTTCAACAAAAAAGATCCAAGTTTACAAACTTCCTTTGAAATCAGGCTTGCGCTTTTCGAGAAAAGCGGATGTGCCCTCCTGGGCGTCAGGGCTTGCCAGGCAGAGCGCAAAGGCATCCGTCTCGATGCTGCAACCGGCAGCCAGATCAACGTTCAGACCATTGTTTATGGACTGCTTTGCGGCTCGCAAAGCGACTTTCCCTTTTGAAGCCAAGATCCTGGCGGTCTTGATGACTTCAGCCATGAGCTCTTTCTGGGAACAAACCGTGTTCACTATCCCGATGGTCTGGGCTTCTTTGGCCGTAATCATTTTTCCGGTAAATATCAATTCTTTGGCCCTATTCTTGCCGACCAATCGCGGCAGCCTCTGGGTACCGCCGAATCCGGGAATAATTCCAAGATTGATTTCCGGCAAACCGAACATGGCATTTTCAGAGGCATAAATAAAGTCACACGCCAAGGCTATTTCGCTGCCGCCGCCAAGGGCAAAACCGTTGACGGCGGCGATGACCGGTATCACCAGGGCCTGCAATTTGTTCATCAGCGCATGCCCCATCTCGGAAAAACGTTTGGCATCAAGGGCATTAAACGTGGCGAGTTCCTTGATATCGGCCCCGGCCACAAAGGATCTATCGCCGGCTCCGGTAAGGATCAACACCCTGATATTTTCGTTTGCACTGATTGCAGCGAGCGCCTGTGAAAATTCTTGCAAAAGATCCCCATTCAAAGCATTCAAAGTTTCCGGCCGGTTGAAGGTGATCTTGGCAATGCCGTCAGCGACGTCAAAGATAATATTTTGGTATGTCATACTTAACCTCCGTAATTTGAATCTAAAAATGCCGCAGGGCTTGTATCCTGGATGTACTTACGGATTCCCTCGATAATCGCCTCGCACATTCGATCCTGATACTCGGAATCGATTAACCGCTCACATTCCCTGGCATTACTGATAAATGCAGTTTCTATCAATATGGACGGCATCCGGGCTCCCAGCAGGACATAAAACGGCGCCTTTTTGACGCCTTTATCCTTTATCTGGCTGTAGTGTTGCCGCAGGCGGCCATACAGGGATTCCTGGACACGAACAGCCAGCCGGCTCGATTCATTGATTTTGGCATTTTGCATCAAATCAGTTAAAATAGTCTGCAAGTCGCTGATGTTCTTGGTAGACGTCGCATTTTCACGGGCAGCAACCATAATGGCATCTTCATCCGTTGCCAGGTTCAGGAAAAAGGTCTCGATGCCATAGGCCCTTCGATCCCGGGTAGCATTGGTATGGATGGATATAAAAAGGTCGGCGCTTTTGGTATTGGCAATCGCCGTGCGCTCTTCCAGGGTAAGATTGCTGTCGCTGTTGCGCGTCAGAAAAACTTCGCAGTGCAGTTCTTCTTGAATCTTTTTGGCAAGCCGCCTGGCAATTTTAAGAACAACATCTTTTTCATGAACACCTTTGGCGTAACCGGGCGCCCCAAAATCACGTCCCCCGTGACCCGGATCGACAACGATGCGGCTCACACCAAGAACAAGCTGCCTTGCCAAAGCGCTGGGAGGAAGCTTGGCACCTTTTTGTTCGGTCTGGTCCATCACCTCGGCCGGCTTGAGTTCCTTGCCCCAGACATCGATGACAATCCTGAAAGGGTTCTTGAGGGAAAAAATCTTGTACGTTTCAAAAGACTTGATATCGACAACAACCCGAACCGAATCCGGTGC
Organism: Candidatus Omnitrophota bacterium; assembly: GCA_043801485.1. Taxonomy (GTDB): domain Bacteria; phylum Omnitrophota; class Gorgyraeia; order Velamenicoccales; family Velamenicoccaceae; genus JAZDLY01. Next base: position 1,921 of record JAZDLY010000163.1, read on the forward strand.
ATACTGGCCGGCACGCACATCACTGAGCAGGTTGTCATTAATCGGAATTACTTTATCCAGATCCGCCCCCAGCTTGCATTTATCCAGATCAACATACAGACGCTGGGGCTTCTGGATGGAAGGGTCTTGTTTAAGGAGCTTGTGAGTATAAGTTGCTTCGCCGTCAGCGTCGACCACAATACGGGTGTAGCTGGGATTGGACCAGAA
>JAZDLY010000151.1:0-4090 GCA_043801485.1 Candidatus Omnitrophota bacterium
GTCCAAGAATACCCTGCTGTTCTAATTATGGGTGGCTTTGATCACGTATCTGTTATTGGCTTATTTGAAATTCAAATCAAAATTTTCCTGGTCGCTTTACACGCTTTGCGCTATTTTGCCGACAAATCTTTTTTCAAGACGCAATCTTTGGGACTGGCTCAATGCGCCGTTCCATGACAAGAGCCATAAACCTATTAACCAATTGCAACTTCAGCTGTCTTTTGGCTAATTTGGACAGCTATGATTTTAAATATTATATATTTTATCCTTTTAAAACACAACGTTTATTTGACATACCGACGAATCAAGGCGAAACTTCAAGCCTGAAAATATGCTCTTGCAAACCACCTATGTTTTTAGAGGTCTTTCTATCCGTTATTTGTGTCTGTTCTCTGGATTTTTAAAAGCGCCGCATCACCCGCTGTTTCCAGGGCCGCGATCGAAAACCCTTCACCTGAAAGTTCCCGGAGCCGCTGAACTTCCTTGCTCCTGACAATCCCGTATGTGACGGGTCTGGATCCCAAAAAGACCCTGAGTTTCTCGTCGGTATTGATGAAGGCAATGGGGTGCGGACTGAAAAAGTCTTTGCCGTTCAAATTCAGGGCCGCGACAGGACGATCCGTATAATACCTGACACCGCGCACAAACATTTTTGACGCAAGCACCGGTGTGTTGCTGCGATCATGATCTTTCAAAAAATGGGTTATTTGTCGAGAAGAAACGTAAGGCGCGATGTCGCGATGCATCAGGGCAGCCAATGTTAGGAGCACCGGAATCCCAAAACCAGACAGGATGACGAACGTCATCTTCTTGAATCTCAAAAAGCCAGACACCAACAGTGCAATCAAAACGCAGAACCCGATGGCATAAGCGTAGACGAACTGCGGCTCAGATACGTAATGAGGATACTTTCGCAACGCAAAAATCAAAGCAGTAGGGATTGCAACCAACCCAAGACCATTGGCGATGCCCCACCTCGCAAAAGAACCCCCTGCCTGTTTCTCAAGCCAAAACAGAAAATCCGCGGCCAAAAGGCTCAACGCCGGAAAAAGCGGCAAGATGTAAGACGTCAATTTGGAATGAGCCGGCTGAAAAATCAACAGACACGACAGGATCCAACAGGCCAAAAAAAGAACAAAAGGATCCCTTTCTCGCAGCCTCCTGCCAAGGCGCAAAAACGCCCCCAGCACAAAGATGCTCCACGGAAACATCCCTGCCACCATCGTCACGGGATAAAAATACCAGTTATCGCTGACCGGATGCTCTGCCTCAAGCACGCGTCGGATGTGGTCATTGATGAAAAATTCGTGGGTAAAATCTGCACCGAATTTATTGATGATCCACACATACCAGGGCAGTGCCACGGCACAAAAAACCAACGAGGCCCAAACAATGCCTTTGTCGCGAAGATAGCGCAGGTCTTTTTGTACGGCCAGGAACAAAAAGACCGTCAAAAGCGGGATCAAAAGTCCTAAAGGCCCCTTGGTCAAAACAGCGGCAGCGCTAAAAACAGAGAACAAGACCAAAGACGCCCCTTTGGGCAATCGCCGGACATAACCTGCCCAAAACACAGCCAGCGCCAAAAGGATCCAGACCGAAAAAATCATGTCCGTGAACAACACCCTGGCCATTCCGATGAAAAAAGCAGAGCTCATGAGAATCCAGGCTGACAAAAAAGCTTTTTTTTGATCTCCGAAGGCCACAAGGCCAAGGCCGTAAACGGCAAAAGTCCCACTCATGGCAAATAAGGCTGGAAAAAAACGCGCGGCAAAGGCTGTTGTGCCGAAAAAGATAAAGCTCAAACGCAGCAGCCAGTAGGTCAGGATAGGTTTCTCAAACTGAGGATGATCAAAAAGATACGGCAGGAGCCAAGTTTTGTGCCGAATCATCTCTTTGGCAGTCTGCGCATAGAAGACCTCATCGGGATTGGTGAGAGGAATAACATTATTGCCGAACATGAAAATGGCATATCCCAAAACAAACAACGCCAGGAAATGGAGCCCCACACGGGCTAAAGCCCGGGGTTTCCATTTTAGCGACATGCTTGAGCGGCCAAACCCATCCGCGGCCTGAAGGCCGCGGTTTTTGGCCGCGAAAGTATAGGAAATTTTCGCTTGGGATAATTTCATTAAAGTTTACGCGAATTGTTTAAAACGAAAAATGCCGGACTGATGGAGCTTGAACTTCGCAAGCGTCTTTAAAATCCCCAGACCATAACAGATCGACGGCCAAAGCCTGATCGTGGACGCTTCGTCGAAATACCGCGTGCGGATCGGCACTTCTTCGATACGCATGTGTTTCAAGAGCCCCTGAACGATGATCTCCGTATCGAAAATAAAGCCGTCGGAATCAAGGAGAAAATTGACGTGCTTGAGGTATTTTGCGCTGTAGGCGCGAAAACCGGAATGATACTCTGTCAGATACGTGCCCAGGACGACGTTTTCCAGCGCGGTCAAGAAAACATTGGCGTTGTGTTTCCAAAGAGGCATCCCCCCTTCCAGGGCTCCCCGTTTCATCATGCGCGAACCAAAAACCGCATCGGCATGCCCGCGCCGGATGGGCTCGATCAACTCAGGGATGACTTTAGGATCATACTGATAATCCGGATGAACCATGACAACAATATCCGCTCCCTCTTCCAGGGCTTTGGTGTAACAGGTTTTCTGGTTGCCGCCGTAGCCGCGATTTTTCTTGTGGACCACAGTTTTCAGGCCCAGTTGTTTTGCAATCTTAACCGTCTCATCCTGGCTGCGGTCATCCACTAGTATAATATCATCCACCATGTCCTTCGGAATATCCTCGACGGTCTTAGGCAGGGTTGTGGCAGCGTTATAGGCCGGCAGAACAACAACAACCTTGGCTTTCTTTTGCTCTGTGGCCTCGCAAGCCGCCTCGAGCTCCTGGAGATATTCAAGCTTGCGGCTTTTGCGCGCAAAAACCTCCATCTGATCGCCTAGATTAACCGTCACCAGGGCATGGCTCACCTTGTATTTTTTCAAAAACGCAAAAATTTTATAGAGCAGCTTGTGATAAAGCCCCAGTTTTTCCAGCCAATAGTTCAGGGTAAAGGCGCGCGCGTGCGAACGCAAGCGCAGGGGCACAAAGCCGGTTGACCGCAACATCTTTTCCAATGTCCTGGGCGTGTAATAATACAGGTGAGCCTGCTTGACGCCCCACCACTTGGCTCCAAGCATGCGGCTGATCCAACTCTGGATATTCGGGGTATTGACACACAGAATCCCGGAGGGCTTGAGAATCTTACGGATGGCGACCAGAGTTTCGCGAGGACTCAGAAGGTGCTCAATGGTATCTTTCAACACTACGACATCAAAAAAGTTTGCAGGGAAATTCGCTTCGACCAATGCCCCCTCAAAAATATGCTCTAAGCGCAACATGTCCCTGGCAAAGGCCACGGCCCATCGGGACAACTCAACACCGTAGACCTCCCAGCCGTCTTTTCTGGCTTCATCCAAAAGCAACCCTGTCGCACAGCCGATGTCGAGCAACTTGTTACCGCTTTTCCTGTATTTCTTGAGGACCTTCAAAACAGCTCTGGCGGAAAGCCGACGGCCGCGCTCTTCTGCCAGATACGATTCGTCCACCATGTCGCTGTAATTGCATTCAAGCTCCTGTTCGTGGATGCGAGGGTTGGTATAGACAAGACCGCATTTGCGGCATTTAACAACCCGCATCGGCGCGTGAAGATCGTGATCCGTGATCTTATAGCCCGATGCGCCGGCCGATAAATCGCCGCGATAGGTCTTATAGACGACCGAGTAATTGTCCGAACCGCACAGATCGCATTTGATTTTTTTCATGACGAGGGAATCGTGATCTCTGTGATATAAATCCTACCCAGGGGATCCTGGGGGTTAGTCCGGAAGAGCTCTCCTGTGTGAAAATCATAGAACCCCATCAGAAGCACATAGCGGCCGGGCCGCAAACCCGACGGCAGAATCAATTCCTGTTTTTCGGAAATCCATTCACCTGGCTTCCAGGCAAAGCTGGGATAAATGAGGTAACACACAGGCCTGAAGAAATCTAAGGTCGAAATACCGTCCATGTCACAAAGGTGAAGTAGGAGATTGAC
>JAZDLY010000038.1:0-7614 GCA_043801485.1 Candidatus Omnitrophota bacterium
CTTAATCGATATTTTTGGCAGCCGGGGTCTCGGAATTTCGATTGGCGTGACGACGCTCGTCCTATTGATGTTTGGCGAGGTGACCCCCAAAACCATTGCCATTCACAACAACGAGCGCCTTGCCTATCTTTTTTCAGGCCCGCTTTTGGTTTTTGGTCGCCTTGCGGCGCCGTTTTTGATGGTGGCCACCAAAATTTGCGACGCCATCATTGCTTTTTTTCACCTGAGTGTTCCGTGGGAACCGACGCTCACAGAAGAAGAATTTCGCACCGTCATGGAAGTCGGCCATCGCCATGGCGTGGTGGGAAAGAACGAAAAAGAAATGGTGGTCTCCATTTTGGAGTTGACGACCACGACCGCCCTGGAAGTGATGGCGCCGCGCATGGACATAAGAGCGATCGGCAGTCATTGGGATCTGACCCGCGCGCGGGAATTTGCCCATCAGGCCAAACATTCGAAATTTCCCGTCTACAAAGACTCCTACGACAACATTCTGGGCATGGTTTTATCCAAGGATCTTTTCTTAGAAGAAGGCAAGAGTTTAGCAGAGCTCTTGAAGCCGGTTTTATTCGTTCCCTCCACTAAGAAGATCAGCGAATTGATCAAAGAATTCTACCGCCAGAAATTGAAGATGGCCATTGTGGTTGATGAGTACGGCGGGACGAGCGGCCTGGTGACGATGGAAGATATTTTAGAAGAGATATTCGGTGAAATCTACGACGAGTTTGAAGTCAAAGAGAGCCTGGTGGAGGCGTTGAGCGAAAAACAATTCCGCATCAGCGGCAAAACACCGATCTATCAGGTCAACGAGGACTGCGGCATCAAGATCCCTCCGGGGGAATACGAAACGATCGCGGGATTTTTGTTGGATATTTTTGGCCGCATCCCGGCCGAAGGGGAGCAGATTAAAAAGTACGGCGGCGTGTTTACCATTGAGAAGGTCATGGGCCGCCGTATCAAAAGCGTGCTTTGGGAAAAGACATGAGCCTTTTGTTTTTTTTTGATTGTCCTGGCGTGGTTTATGGAAGCCTTTTTTTCCGGGGCGGAGACGGCGTTTATCTCGGTCAACATTCTAAAGATGATGCATTTGATCGAGAAAAAGAACAAGTATGCCATGGCCGTGCACAATCTCGTTAAGAAACCGGACCGCCTCCTGGCCACGACGTTGATCGGGACCAATATCGCCGTGGTTGTCTCTTCGGCCTGCGCCACCGTTTTGTTTGCCCGATGGAACGAAACCTACAGCGCGCTCTGGGCGATCCTGGTCATGACGCCTTTTTCCTTTATTTTCTGCCAACTCTTGCCTAAGGCGGTTTTTCGTTACCAGGCCAACCGCATGGCGATGCTGGTGGCGCGGCCCATGGCGTGGAGCGAAAAGATTTTCTGGCCGCTGGTGAGCTTTTTTACGTTTTTTGCCAAATCGGTCGCTTTTCTCGTCAATCCCAAAGGATTGAAGAAAAACCCGTTCTTGACAAAAGACGAAATCAAGTCTCTGATCAAGGACATTTCCCGGGAAGGGATCTTAGAAGACCGCGAGCGCCAAGCCATCGACAAGATTTTTGACATGACGGTGACCAAGGCGGCCGATGCCATGGTGTTCTTGAAAAACGTCATCGGCATCAGCACGACGGAATCGGTCGAGGACATCAGGGCCAAGTGCCGCATCCACAGGTTTACCCGTTTTCCCGTATTCGAAGGTCAGGCCTTAAAAGGGATCATCAATGTTTTTGATGTGTTTTATCATCAGCCGCAGGGCGACTGGAGCGTTTTGATCAGGCCCATCCTGCAGGTCGAGGGCAGCGAAAACCTGGACAAGGTTTTTTCCAAGATGAGGCCAAGCAAGGAAAGCATGGCGGCTGTTTTTCAGGCAGGCCAGATGGTCGGCATCGTGACCATGGAAGACCTGATGGAACACATTACCTTGAAGTTGATGGAGGTCCAAAAGACATGAGGCGGACAATTTTTACCTGCGGTCTTCTGGGAATGTTGCTTTTTTTATTTTGTTCCTCAGGGCTGGCGCAACCGAAGGCCCAGCGGCGTTCGATCACGGTCAGGGTTTTTCATTCGCCCCACTGCATGAGCTGCATCAAGGTGAATAAAGATGTGATTCCCGCCTTTGCCCAAAAGTACGGCTCGCAGGTCCGATGGCGGTATTATGATATCGAGCTTCCGGAGAATCACCAGATTTACCTCCACATCGAACGAAAGGACGGCCCGTCGCTCGGAACACCGACGATCCTCGTCGGTGGTCGGGTTTTGGTTGGCATGAGCGATGTGGTTGACAATCTGGAGAGCGCGATTGAGGAGGCGCTTGCCGCGCCCAGCACGACGCCGGATGTTCCCTTGGGCCGCGTGGATCTCATGGAGCACTTCCGTTCTTTCGGTCCTTTGACGGTCGCCGGAGCCGGCTTGGTGGATGGCATCAACCCTTGCGCCTTCACGGTGATTGTCTTTTTTATTTCGTTTTTGAGTTTCATGGGATACAGGCGCCGGGAGATGGCGGTGATCGGAGCGGCTTACATCCTGGCGGTTTTTCTGACATACCTGGCGCTGGGATTCGGATTTTTCAAGGCCATCTACGGCCTGCAGTATTTTTACACAGTTTCTAAAACAATCTATGTCGTCATCGGCGGCTTAAGCCTGTTTTTAGGGTGTTTGGCCGTCAATGACTATTTGCGTTACAAAAAGACCGGAAATACAGACCAGATGTCTCTGCAAATGCCCCGGGCGATTAAGAATAGAATTCACACCATTGTTGGCAATTATTACCGCAGGGATAAATTGTCCCAGAGCCGCGCTATGCTGGGGTTGGCCTCAAGCGCCCTTGTGGTTGGTTTTATGGTTTCACTTCTGGAAGCCGTCTGCACCGGTCAGCTCTATCTTCCGACCATCATTTTTGTGCTCAAGGAGGGGGCCTTGCGCGCGCGGGCGATGTTCTATCTTTTCCTGTATAATTTTATGTTCATCATTCCGCTTGTGGTTGTTCTCGTTTTGGCCTTGACCGGCATGTCCTCCCGAAATTTTGAAGCCTTTGGCCGCAGGCATATGGGGTTGATCAAGATCGCCATGGCTGTCATTTTCTTCAGTCTTGGCCTTGCCCTGTGGCTCGGCGTCCGGATTTAGATTCAAAAACCCTTGCAATTTCAGGGAATTTTGGTATAATACAACTATGAATGTGGTTATGTTGTAACATATTGGGGGGTCTAGGAATACGTTTCTAAAGAAATCGTATTCCTGTAGTAAGATTCGTTTAAGGTGGTCGGGCCGCCATCCGGGGCAAGGATAAGGCGGTTTCTTTGTCTTTGAGCTAAGGAAAACCATGCGGCGTATCCTCATATTGATATTACCGATTCTCTTGATTGTGGCCATCGGGTTTACCGTTTTCGGCGTTGTCCAGGTGCGCCTTGAAGAGGAACGGCTCTTAGATGACCTTAAGCGCAAGTCGAAAACAGTTGCCGAGAGCATTGAGTTGTCTGTTGGGCATGTTCTCCTGACAGAGGATTTGAAGAGCGCCAATTCCTTGGTTGAAAAATTCAGCAGGAGAGAACGTCTGCAAGGGTGTGCCATTTACGACCGTGCCGGCCAGATGCTGGCCGTGAGCAGCCGATTCAGGGATTGGAAGGAAAAAGACAAGCCTTATCTGGCCCAGGTCCTGGCCCAAAAAACACCCATCGGCCAAATCGAAAAATTCAAAGAGCTTTCGGTCTACGTCTTCATCTTGCCCATCTTTGACGAAGAGGGAGGCCTCCTGGGTTTTGTTGAGGTTATCAACGATACCTCTTATGTGTTTTCACGCCTGGCAGAGCTTTGGAGAAATATCAGTGTTACGCTTATTCTGTTGCTCGTCTCGATTTTTCTCGTGGCGCTTTTTATCCAACGCCAGATTTTTATTCTTCCGCTCCAACGCCTGACCCGATGGTTTCAGCATTTTCAGCGCGGCGAAATCGACAATCAGCCCCCTATCAAAGATAAGGGGGAATTGGGAAAGCTGGCCAGCGAGGTCGAACAGGTCGCTTTGAGCCTGCGCGTTGCCCGCCGGGTGATCTCCGACGAGGCGCATGTGCAGATCCAGAAAGAGGATTTCTGGACCGAGGCCAAATTGAGATCCCTCATCCACGCGCGGCTCGGAGACAATGCCCTGTTTGTTGTCTCCAACAGGGAGCCATACATGCACGTGATGGAAGATATTGGCGGCGTGAGCGGTAAGCCCAGGTGCATCCGGCCGGCCAGCGGTGTTGTAACAGCCATTGACCCCATCATGCGGGCCTGCGGGGGCACATGGATTGCCCACGGCAGCGGCAATGCCGATCGCCGGTTTGTCAATTCCAAAAACAAACTCGGCGTTCCTCCCAATGACAACCGCTATATCCTCAAACGCGTCTGGCTTACCAAGGAAGAAGAGGAAGGTTATTATTACGGTTTTGCCAACGAAGGGCTGTGGCCCTTGTGCCACAACACGCACACGCGTCCTATTTTCCGTAAAGATAATTGGGAGATGTACAAGAAGGTCAACCAAAAATTTGTCAAAGCCGTCCTGGAGGAATTTCCGGCCCAAAGTCCGTTTGTGTTTATTCAGGATTACCACTTCACGTTATTGCCGAAATTGATTAAAGACGAGCGGCCCGATGCAACCGTGGCCTTGTTCTGGCATATCCCGTGGCCGACGGCGGAATCTTTTTCGATCTGTCCGTACCGCAAAGAAATTTTAGAAGGCATGCTGGGCTGTGACTTGATCGGTTTCCACGTGCAGAACCATTGCAATAATTTCCTGGAGACGGCTAATCGGTTGCTTGAGTCCCGCGTGGATACGGAAAAATTCAGCGTCGTGCGTAAAAACAAAGAGACATTCGTGAGGTCTTTTCCCATCAGCATCGATATTGTCTCAGAGCAAAAAAGCACAGAGGCAGAGGCCGAGCAGAAAGAGATTGCCCGCATCAAGCGTGAGTTTGACCTGGAAGGAAAAATTATCGGCGTGGGTGTGGACCGCATCGATTACACCAAGGGTTTGATTGAACGGGTCCTTGCCATCGATCGCTTCCTGGAAAAGTATCCGCAATACCAAAAGAAAGTTGTTTTTCTCCAGCTGGCCGCGCCCAGCCGCACGCACATCAAACGCTATCACGATCTCACCAATGAAATCGACGAGTTGGTCGAAAAAAAGAACTGGAAGTATTCCGACGGCGACTGGCGGCCGATCATTTATCTCAAGCGGTATTTTTCTCAGGACGAGATTCAACCGTATTACCGGATGGCGGATTTCTGCATCGTTAGCTCCCTGCACGATGGCATGAACCTGGTGTCCAAAGAGTATGTGGCCGCCAAGAAAAACGCCGGCGGAGCTTTGGTCTTAAGCACTTTTACGGGCGCTTCCCGCGAATTGACGGACGCGATCTTGATCAATCCTTATTCTATTGAAGAATTTGCCGACGGCATTAAGGCGGCGGTGGAAATGCCCCCCGAAGAACAGGAGCGGCGCATGGAGAACATGCGCCAGGTGATCAACGAGAACAACGTTTACCGTTGGGCCGCCAACATCATCTCGGAACTGACGGCCTTGAAGAAAATGTGATTGTCAGAGGAAGGGAATTGACATGACACAAGAATGGTTGATGGAAAAAGGTACAGCCATCCTGATTGCGGTGGTTGTCTTTTTGGGAGTTTTGTTTGTGGGCATGCTGGTCAGGAAAATTTTGTTTAGCCGTTTGGCCAAATGGGTCCAGAAAACAAAGAGTCATGCTGACGACGTCATCATCGAGATGATCCATGGTCCGTTTTTGATTTGGTGCGCCATGCTGGGGCTTTACCTGGCATTGCAGGCCACGTCCCTCGGAGAAAATTTTGTGGCAACGGCCGGAAAAATTCTGCTGGTGCTCGGGATTGGGTCGGCCACCATGGTTCTGGCCCAGGTGACCTCAAAGCTTGTTGTTCATTACTCAAGCCGGATTGAAACGGTTTTGCCGGTCACAAGCCTGACACAGCACATCACCCGCATCGTTGTGTTCGTGGTCGGATTTTTGGTTATCCTCAACAGCCTTGGCATTTCCATCACACCGATTCTGGCGACATTGGGTGTGGGCGGTTTGGCTGTGGCGCTGGCCCTGCAGGACACGCTGTCTAACCTCTTTGCAGGGTTTCACATCACCGTGGCCCGGCAGGTTCGCGTCGGGGACTACATTAAACTCGAGTCCGGCGAAGAAGGGTATGTGACGGACATCAACTGGCGCACTACAAAAATCAGGATGTTGCCCAACAATATTGTGCTGGTGCCGAATTCGAAATTGACACAGGCCATCATCACCAACTATTATCTGCCGGACAGGGAAATGGCGGTCTTGGTCAACCTTGGCGTCCATTACAAGAGCGATCTAAAAAAAGTTGAACGCGTGACCTGCGAGGTGGGCCAGGAGGTCATGAAAGAAGTGACTGGCGGCGTGCCGGAGTTTGCGCCGTTTATCCGCTACCACACCTTTGCAGATTCCAGCATCGGCTTTACGGTGATTTTAAGGGCCAAGGAGTTTGTGGATCAGTATCTGGTCAAACATGAATTTGTCAAACGATTGCACGAGCGCTACGCCAAAGAGGGCATTGTGATTCCGTTCCCGATCCGGGCCATCAACACCGATCAGGAAAAAGAGGCTTGAGGAGGTTCTAAGAGTCCGTGCAATATTTTTTTCAAGAAAAGGACCGGCTTAAAAAACTGGCCGGCAAAAAGAATATATTTCTGTTCCTTGATTACGATGGGACCCTGACGCCTATTGTCAAAACACCGCCCCAGGCTTTGCTTTCGCCGGCGGTGCGTGGTTTGCTGGCGCGCTTGAACCGTCAGCGTCGATGCCGCGTGGCCATCGTCAGCGGCAGGTCGCTTGCCAACATCAAAAGCATGGTGCGTCTGGAAGGTATTATTTATGTCGGCAATCATGGCCTGGAGGTAGAGGGAGCGGGTCTGCGGCCTTTGCGTGTGCTGCCGTGGCGCTTTCGGCAGGTTTTAAAGGAACTGCGCAAAAGGTTGACAGAAAACACAGAGCGTTTTAAAGGCGTGTTTGTTGAAGATAAAGGTTTGACGCTGAGTCTTCACTACCGCTTGGCGTCACAGCGCTGTATTCCGGAGATCAAAAAGGCATTTGATGAGGTTCTCCGGTTGCCTGTCGCGGCCAAAAAGGTCAAGGTGACCCGCGGCAAAAAAGTTTTTGAAATCAGGCCGCCCGTTAACTGGGATAAAGGCGCGGTCGTGGCCTGGCTGCTGAATCAAAAAAACGTTCTTTCATCCAAAGGACCGTGCCTGGGTGTTTATGTGGGGGATGACACCACGGACGAGGCGGCGTTCGCTGTCCTGCGCAAGCGGGGAGTGGGGATTGGCGTTGGGAAAACGAAAAACTCGCATGCGAAATTTTATCTCAAGGACCACCGCGAGGTTTATGTGTTTTTGAAACAACTATTGGAGGTTGTCCATGGCTGACAAACCGACCTTGATCAAGGCCAAAGACCCATTCCGGTTTTACACGCGTCTGAACCTCACAGAGCTCACGGGTCTGAGGGCATCGAACATTGCTGAGCTCCTGGGGGGATTGAAAACAGTTCCCGGGTCCTGCATTTATCATCACACGCACCGCTTCC
>JAZDLY010000040.1:0-2710 GCA_043801485.1 Candidatus Omnitrophota bacterium
CTCTTTGGCAAGGCGCTCGGTGTGGCCGTGGGTATACCCTTCTCGTTTATCGACTTCCCGGACCATCGGCATCATGGACTCTAAGACCGAGGCTTCGTTGCGCAGATTGATATTCTTGAGCCTGTCTTCCAGATGCTGGAAAACGGAAAGATCGTCAATCATTCCGGTCTGCGGCTCTACGGCTGTGACCGAAGCATTGAACACCGTGATTTTATTGCGCCCATCATTTTTGCTCTGATACATCGCCTGGTCTGCCGCATCCAGGAGGGCACCCGGTTCCGAAAGACCGATCTCCGGATACGAGGCGATGCCGATGCTGACCGTGATGCTGATTTTTCGTTTCTCATCGCCGAGCGGAATCTCTTTGAGCGTGCGCACGATTTTCTGCGCCACCCGTAGCGCCCCCAGCGTGTCGGTGTCGGACAAAAACACCACAAACTCCTCCCCGCCGGAACGCACGATGATATCGGTTTCGCGCACCGTGCCTTTCAGGAGATCCGTGAATTCCCGCAAGATCACATCCCCGAAGAGGTGGCCGTAGGAGTCGTTGATGGTCTTGAAAAAATCGATGTCCATCATGATCAGCGAAATCGGCCGGAAATAACGCCGCGCCCTCTTGATTTCTTCACTCAACCTTTCGCTCAGGTAGCGGTAGTTGTAGGCGCCCGTGCGCACATCGCGCAGCGACAGATCCAGGAGTGAATCATTCAAGGCCCGCAGGGTCAGGTTGGCATCGCGCAGTTTCTGAGAAGCCATCTTCGTCTCCGTGATGTCGGAAATAAAACACAACGCGTGCGGCGGATGAGTGCCGAATACCAAAGGAATGCTCGACACCAGCGCATACAACAGGCTTCCGTCTTTCTTCAAAAAGGCCACCTCGCGGGCCTTGCGGATGAGCTTGATGGAAACAAGCCGGCTTCGGTCGTCGGGAAGGATGAAATCGGACAAGACCTTGTTGAGCATGTCCATCTCGGTATACCCGAGCATCTCCAGGAAACTTTTATTGACGAACTCAATGGTGTTGTCGGTCCTTAACTCCACAATGCCCTCCACGGCATGCTCCATGATGGCGTGGATCTTTTTGTAGTAATACTCCATGGTCTCTTCGGATTTCTTACGGGCCGTGATGTCGCGGTAAATCTCGATCCGCCCACCGTTCAGGTCGCCGTGCGTAATGGGATAGCTCCAGTGCTCCATGTCGTATCTCTCTCCTCCGTCTTCGCTCAAGATTTGGCATTCGAAGCTCTCGATCGTCTCATTGGCGTCGTAGGCCGACAGCAGCTTGCTCAAGAAAACCTCTTCCTGGTGCATCAGAGGCCGGATTTTATTTTCCAAGATTTGTCGCATGTCTTCGCCGATGATCGCCAGCTTGTCCAGGCCAAAATATTTCTGGATGGACGCAGAGACCCAACGGACTTTCAACCCCTTGTCCAGAATGAGAACGATGTAATCCAGGGAGCCGATGCCGTCTTCCATCATCGACTCATATTTTTTCTCCAGCTGCTCCATCTCCAGATACCTTGTGCGGTCTTTGAAAATCGCTTTGGCGCCGCAGTATTTGCCCGCGTTGTCGAAAAATGCGATGGAATTCATCTCTCCAACGATTCTGCCTTTGTATTTGGTCTTCAGGACAAAACCGTCAATTTTCATCTTGCCGTTTTTCAAGAATTCCCTGGTTTTCTCCGCAAAAAGAGACCGGCTTTCGCTGGCCACGATATCGGCCATATGAAGCCCCAGCATTTCTTTTTTGGTGAATCCGAGAGAATCGACAAGCTTCTTGTTGACATAAATAAACTTGCCGTCCCGGTCTGTGATGCACATCAGATCGCTGGATTCGTCCAGAAAGATCCGGTACTTCTCATCAATCATCTGATAGAGAAGCCTGGACACAAATGGCAGGTCCGTCTCTTGAGAATTCAAGGGCTTTTTGTTGTCCATACCCACCTCACCTAGATTAAGTTTAACACGAAAACGCTTTCTTTTCAATCGGTTAGCATAACTGTTTTTATGTAACCTGTTGAAAATAAATAGAATGCTTAAAAATTTTTTACAAAAATTTTTATTTGAAAAATATCATAAAACATGTACAATATTAAATGGCTTTACAAAATAGGGGGAATCAATGAATATAAATAAAATGAAAAGCATTTCCTTGTTTGTCCTGTCTTTGCTCCTGCTACTCCTTCTTTCCACGCCCCCCTGCTTTGCCCAGGAGGTCATTTCCGTCTCCACCTACTTCCCTGCGCCGTACGGCATTTATTTTGAACTCCGGACTGCCAGGCTGGCAGTCGGCGGTTATTATAAAGCCTTTGGTGCTGGCTGCTATGCCTGGGGCGGAGCCGGCGGATGCACAACGATCTCTGCCAACGCCACCATGGTCGTCGACGGCATTGTTGGCCTCGGGACCGTCATGCCCAATGACACCGACGGCACCCGGCTCCACGTGGCCGGCGGCCATATCCGCATCGAGAATGGGTACGGCCTCGGAGACCCTACCGGAAAATACGGCATCGTGCCCCGCAGCACAGACAACAAGCTCCAGCTGGTTGTTGACAACAAGCATGCGGTCACCTTTGATGCAAATACCAACGCCGGCTTCAATCAAAATACTCCACTCCTGGGAGCCACGCCTGTGCCCAACGGCATCAATGCCGGCAACATCGACGCCAATGATGTGTGGCTCAGGAGTGTGAACAAGTGGGCGAGCCAA
>JAZDLY010000045.1:0-2433 GCA_043801485.1 Candidatus Omnitrophota bacterium
CGGATTCCTTCCAGTGCAAGCGTGGAAGCAAATCGAAGACTCCCTTGACCTTGGCGCAAACGCCAAATATAGCGCCAGATAAGAAGAGGAATGACCAGCAGCAACAAAAAAAGCTTCGGATTTGCAAAATGCATCATGTCAGTAGCCAGTCACCAGTCCCAGTCGGTAGTTTGAAGTTGTTCAATTGGGCTAATTAGTTTCTGTCGCGAAATTCGTAACCTACTGAATCAAAAGCTTATAAAAGAATATTCTTGACTGTATATATGGCCTATGGCATATATACTTCATGTCTACTCCAAAAGAATTCCCTATAGATGTTTCGCAGTGGTTCCAAAAACAAGCTGCGAATCTTTGGCCAGCTGCTCTGGGATCGCTTAGTCTTCGTCGTACGCGATGCATCCGCGAGAATTGCCAAGCATGCCTCAAGGGGGAGCAGCATGCCAGTCATGTTTTGAGCGGACGAATCAAGGGCCGTCGCTTTTCCCTTTATATTCCCGACGAACTCGTACCCGAAGTAGAGCGCTGTCTTGACAATGGACGCAAGCTTCAGGAACTGCTCCAACAGACCGCATTTCGTTATGCCAAGTCTCTCAAGCACGAGCGGAATCTCCGAAATCAAAAGGTAAAAAAATGACGCGAGCCGCAATTTCCCAAATCAGTTTTGCCGATCTGGAATTTCTCCGCCAAGGCGTGTGCCTGGAACCGATACTGCAAGCGATTTCCGACTTTATCGACCAACACGGATACCTGGTCGAGAAGGTACGCCGCAATCTTCAGCGTGGCTTGAAGAAACCCAAGATTGGGCGCAACGGAATGACCGCGTCTCAGGTTCTGCGTTCGCTTATTCTGATGCGGGTCAAAAACTGGGATTACCGTGAACTGCGTGAAAGGATCGCGGACGGCTATACCTTGCGACGATTCACTCATTTCTACAGCAATCCTGTTCCCAAACATGACGCTTTTAATCGTGCTTTTAACAAACTGACTCCAGCTACCCTTGAAGCAGTCAACGAAATCGTTGTCAAATCCGCTGTTGCTTTGGGCCTGGAAAATGGCAAGAAACTGCGTGTCGATACGACCGTTGTCGAAACCGACATTCACCACCCAACCGACAGTACCTTGCTCTGGGATAGCGTACGAGTCATTACTCGGCTGGTCAGAAATCTCGACGAGCTGCTTCCTGACGGCGTCCAGGGATTCACCAACCGAAGCCGCAGCGCCCGACGCCGGATGCAGGAGATTCAACGAATGACACCCAAACAGCGGCAGCACCGGCTGACGCCCAAATATCGCGAACTCCTCCGGATCACCGAGCAAGTAGTTGAAAACGCACGCCAAGTGCTCGAGAAGACGGAGCGAGTCCATAGCATTGATCTGATAACCGAGATTGCAATCAAAGCGCTTCGCAAAGAGATCGCTTACTACTGTGGCCTCGGCGACCTGGTCATCGACCAAGCGCGCCGGCGAGTAATCGAGGGAGAGCAGGTCCCAAACGAACAAAAGATCTTTTCCATCTTTGAAACCCATACCGACTTGATCAAGCGAGGCAAAATCTTGAAACCCGTAGAATTCGGCCACAAAGTCTTCATTGCCGAAAGTGCCCACGGCTTGATCACTCAATATCGTGTGCTCGATGGTAATCCCGCGGATGAAGCCCACGTGCCATCGTCTCTTGAACGTCACCAGGAAACCTTTGGCGATGCACCCAGCATCTACAGTGCCGATAGAGGATTTTTCAGTACAGATAACGTCAGGCAATGCCAAGACGCCGGTGTCGAGCTTGTATGCATCCCGCAACGTGGAGGCAAGAAGAAACCGGCCCAGGAAGCCTATGAAAAAAGCCCGGCCTTCAAAGATGCTCAACGTTTCCGCGCCGGTGTTGAAGGACATATCTCCGTTCTTTTCCGCGGGCGCGGCATGAAGCGCTGTCTTGCCGAGGGTCGTGAGCATTTTGAACTCCTCGTAGGAGCCGCCGTCCTTGCCAACAATCTTATGACAATTGCACGTCTGCTTATTGAAAAACAGAAACGACACCGCCGCCGGGCTGCTTAAGCTCATCCGGATCAAACCAGACCATATATCAAGGGAGACCTTTGCATTTATCACGGCAAATATCCCGTCCAGGGTGATCACCGAATCTTGTAAAGCTAGAATCCAACATTCTCTGTTATGATCACCCTGTCACAGATCTTTGAGTCCAGTAAATACGCGCCTTTTTGCTAATTTCGCGACAGAAACTAGTTAGCGAAATCTATCAACCGAAGGCAGCCAGCGCAAAATCGGAGCCGGAGAAATCTTCAACCCCTGCTAGCGATCCAGCTCCTATTGTCTCCGAACTCGAACCGCACTTAACCGATCTTGGAAACACCCGCCGAATGATAGGGCAAAAAGGCAAGGATTTTCGGCATGTCAATGCGTGGGGATTTTTGTGGT
>JAZDLY010000087.1:0-14307 GCA_043801485.1 Candidatus Omnitrophota bacterium
GATCCTGCGCGCAGAGACAAACATTCCTGACTTTACGGCCAGACTTCAGGAGCTGATTTCAACCAAAGTGCAGGAAGTCTTCGGAATTGACGAACCCATTTCCGTCAAGCTGCACATTGCCAAAATCATTTCAAGCGAAGACAAATGCAGAAAAAAACAAAACACGCAAACACACACGACCGAGGAAGTTCATCTTCCTTATCATTGATGGAGGAATAAAATGAAGATCGGTGTCCTCACAGGCGGCGGAGATTGTCCGGGCCTCAATGCCGTGATTCGGGCGGTTGTCCGCAAAGCCCACAACAACAAACACGAAACCATCGGTTTTGCCAACGGTTGGAAGGGAATCATTGAAGGCCAGACCGCACCGCTGGACCTTGATGCTATTTCGGGAATCCTGCCAAAGGGCGGGACCATTCTAGGCACCAGCAGGACCAACCCATACAAAAAGCCGGATGATGTCGGGAAAGTCAAAGACAATTACAAGAAATTAAAACTGGATGCGCTGGTTGCGATCGGCGGAGAAGACACGCTGGGCGTTGCCAATAAACTTTCCAAAGAAGGCTTAAACATCATCGGCATTCCCAAAACCATCGACAACGATCTGTCGGCCACGGATTACACCTTTGGTTTTGACACAGCGGTCAACATCGCCATGGAATGCATCGATCGTCTGCACACAACAGCTGAAAGCCATCACCGAATCATGGTCGTAGAAGTCATGGGCCGGCACGCCGGCTGGATCGCAACGTTTGCGGGCATTGCCGGAGGAGCAGACATTATTCTGGTCCCGGAACTTCCTATCGACCTGGAAGAAACCTGCGCCTTGTTAAAAAAGAGACACGACCGCGGCCGAACATTCAGCATCGTGGTCGTGGCTGAAGGGGCGCAATTGAAGAAAGACGCAAACGTAACAAAAGAACAAAACCTCGATGAGTTCGGACACGTGAAGCTCGGTGGCATCGGCGACTTCCTGGCCAAAGAAATAGAAAGACGCACGGGTTATGAAACCCGCGTGAGCATCTTAGGACACATCCAGCGCGGCGGTTCTCCGACAGCTTTCGACCGTATCCTGGGCACGCGTTTCGGCGTCAAGGCCGTTGAATTGATTGAGAAAAAGCAATTCGGGCAAATGGTCAGTCTCCAGGGCACCAAGGTCACGGCCCTGCCTTTGGAAAAAGGAGTCGAAAAACTCAAAACCATCGACATGGACCTCTATGATATTGCCAAAGTTTTCTTCGGATAATCCCATGAAAAAAACAGCCAAAAAAATTATTCAAGATGCCATCGCCTCGCACGCGCTTCTGTTGCTTGATGAGAAAAAAACAACTGCCATCGAAACAATCGCGCAATGCCTGATCCAGTGCCTGAGTAAAGGGGGCAAGGTTCTGATTTTTGGTAATGGCGGAAGCGCAGCCGACAGCCAGCACTTTGCCGCAGAGCTTGTCGGTCGGTTTCAGAAAGAGCGCCGCGGCCTGTCGGCCGTGGCCCTTTCAACGGACTCATCCGTCTTGACGGCCCTGGCCAATGATTATTCTTTTGATTGTGTGTTTGAACGCCAAGTGGAAGCCCTGGCCAGACGCGGCGATGTGGCGTTTGCCATTTCCACAAGCGGTCGGGCCAAGAATGTTCTTCGGGCAATCAAAAAAGCAAAACAAAAAGGTTTGACAACAATCGGTTTGACGGGAAAAGATGGGGGACAACTGGCGCGCGCGACAGACCACTGCATCAAAGCCCCTGCGGCTTCCACCGCACGCATCCAGGAATTGCACATCCTGATCATCCACATTCTTTGCCAAATCGTGGAAAATGCCTTCACATGAAAAATAAACCAGCCAACAAAGTTGTTCGCCTCAACGGACTCCAAAAAATATTGAAGAGGCGTCGCAAGAAAAGGCTCGTCTTCACCAACGGTTGTTTCGATATTTTGCATGCGGGTCATGTGCGCTATCTCCAAAAGGCAAAAGAAAAGGGAGACCTTCTCGTGGTTGGCCTCAATTCAGATGCTTCGACCCAAAGGCTCAAAGGAAAAAACAGACCGATCAACCCTCAGGCCGATCGAGCAAAAGTCCTCGCGGCTCTTGCCTGTGTGGACTATGTGGTCGTCTTTGACCAAGAAACGCCGGAACGCCTCATTGCCGCTTTAAAGCCTTCCGTTCTGGTCAAAGGAGGAGACTGGCCTTTAAAAAAAATTGTCGGCCGTGAGTTCGTCGAATCCTGTGGCGGGAAAGTCCTGGTGATTCCTCTGCTGAAAGGCCGTTCAACAACAAGTATCCTTAAGAAAACCAAGCGTCATTTTTGATATCCCCGCCATGCGTACCCCTGGACTTGCCTGCGACTCTTATCGACTCATCGACGCAAATTTTAACCGCGCCAAAGAAGGCCTGCGGGTGTGTGAAGACATTGTGCGGTTCCACCTCAACCACGCACGTCTGACGCAAAAATTCAAAAATATCCGGCATCGTCTATCCGCGATCCTCAAAAGCGCAAACATTGACCCTCTTGGCTTGATCCAGGAGCGTAATATCAGACGCGATGTAGCCAAAATCTCCTGCTTGAGCAAAAAAAAAGCATCGTTCTGTCAAATCTTTTTGGCCAATATGCAGCGCACCAAGGAAGCCTTAAGAGTCCTGGAGGAATTCCTGAAACTCTTTGACAAAACCGCCACCCGGAAAATCCAACACTTGCGCTTTCAATGTTATGCCCTTGAACAAGAAACGATTAAAAAATTCCCGGCTTTACTTGATCCTCGATAAAGGTGTTTGCGGGAAACGTTCGCTGAGCCTCATCCTGCGGCAAGCCCTGCAGGGAGGGGTGGACATCGTGCAATACCGGGACAAAAAATCGTCGAGAAAATCCATGATCAAAAACGCGCTGGCACTTCATCGACTAACAACGAAGTTCGACGTACCCCTGCTTGTCAATGACCGCCTGGATGTGGCCATGGCCTCTGGTGCCGAAGGCATCCACTTAGGACAGGACGATCTGCCTGTTGAACTCTGCAGGCGCATGTTAGGACCAGCGAAGCTGATCGGGATATCTTGCCACGATAAGCAAGAAATCAAACGGAGCCAAAATAAAAAAGTCGATTATGTTGCGTTTGGCCCCGTCTTCCCAACAGCGCTAAAACCCAACTTGCAGCCCCGGGGCATCAAGACACTCAAAAAATGCATGACAATGACTCGCAAACCACTTTTTGCGATCGGCGGCATCAATAAAAAGAATATTGAACAACTTGCCTGTTTGCAGAATGTCGGGGCCGTGGTCTGCCGCGAAATTTGCCGAAGTAAAGACCCATTGAAAACCACAAAAGCATTAAAACAGAGGCTCATCGAAATAAAATGTACGAAGCATTGATCCGCGAAAAAGGCTTTTCAGGCATCTTAAAACGGGTGGCCGCCAGCGAAGGCCTGATGCCTGCCATACTCCGGCGCGGCATCCAGAAAGGCAGCTGTGTGCTGCCGCTCAACAGATACCGAAAAATCTCCAAGCCCTGCGCCATCGGTTGCGGCCTGAAAACAAAAGTCAATGTCAACATCGGGACATCGCCTGACCGGCCGCGGCTATCGGATGAGTTAAAAAAACTTGAGTGCGTCGTTGGATTGGGCGCCGACACGGTCATGGATTTAAGTCTCAGCGGCCCTCTCAAGAAAATCCGAGCGGCCATCCTGCGAAATGCCCCGATTCCCGTGGGGACCGTGCCCATTTACGAGGCCGCACAGCGCGCCCAGAAACGCGGCGGTTCATTTCTAAAAATGGAAAAGGACGAAATCATGGATGTCCTGGAAGAGCAGGGGGCCAGCGGCGTTGATTTTTTTACGGTCCACTGCGGCATCAACCAACGCAGCCTTGATATCTTTTTAAAAAACCGGAGGCTCTTGGACATTGTCAGTCGCGGTGGGGCCATCCTGGTCAATTGGATGAAAAAGCACGGGGCCGAAAACCCGCTTTACGAATATTTTGATGACGTCCTGGATATCGCCAAGCGTTATCGAGTTACTTTAAGTCTCGGGGACGGGATGCGCCCGGGGTCTGTCCTGGATGCAACCGATGCCGCGCAGATCGCAGAGCTCAAGGAGCTTGGAAAACTAACCGAACGCTCCAGGCGCGCCGGTGTTCAGGTCATGATCGAAGGGCCGGGGCATGTGCCACTGGATCAAATTCAAAACAATATTGCATTGGAAAAAAAGATCTGCAAAGGGGCTCCGTTCTATGTCCTGGGTCCCTTGGTCACGGATATCGGGCTTGGCTATGACCACATAACGGGTGCGATCGGAGGGGCACTGGCGGCTTATTATGGTGCGGATTTCTTATGTTTTCTGACGCCCTCCGAACACATCCGTCATCCATCCTTACAGGATACACGGGAAGGTCTGATTGCTTCGAAAATTGCAGCGCATGCGGCAGACATTGCCAAGGGAATCAAAGGGAGTATTGACCGCGACAAAAAAATCAGCCAGGCCCGAAAAAAACGCCGCTGGTCCGAACAGATCAAACTATGTCTGGACCCGCAAAAGGCACGCATGATTCGAGCAACCTCCCGTCCGCGCATCAAAGACGTATGCACGATGTGCGGCGAATTCTGCTCGATCAAGCTCATCGACTCCTGCCTCAAACATTCATAGGGCATTGCAAACGATTTTAACTCAAAACAGGATTTCAACCCAATCAAACTAATATTGACTCATATATATCACGATGGTAGAATGGAAAACCTATTGGCAGGCCCGTACTACTTTGCAGAAGGGATTGCCCTGCACTGCCGGCAGGCAGGCATACAGTGACATCCTGACGAAACTTGTCCTCCGACAGGAGGAGTATTTTTGTGAGTCAGGAGTGAAACTCTAACGTATAAACACCTGAGATATTTCCTTGTTCGCTAAAGCTCACAAGGACTTCGCTAAAACGAAACATTAAGGTGCTTGTTTTGAAAAGGATTAATTGTTGATTCTAGATTTTCTGCGAGCGTAGTTCAGTGGCAGAACACCAGCTTCCCAAGCTGGTTATGTGGGTTCGATTCCCATCGCTCGCTAGGCTTCAAAAATTTTTTCTATGTATTTTCGGCTGCCTTTATTTATTTTTTTATCCCTGATGACAGGATGCGCCACGGTTATTCCTGCGCTTGGGCCGCCCGAACCTCCCGCAATAACCCCGGGCACCCTGACCCACACGGTCCAACAGGGCGAAACATTATGGCGCATCTCTAAAATGTACCACGTTGATTTAGAAAATGTTGTGACGGCCAACCGCATTTCCGATTCGTCCGTTCTCAAAATTGGTCAGGCCCTCGTCATCCCAACCACAAACTCGCCACAACCCCAAAGCAGGACCTCGGCGTCAGCACCTTCGTCAGATTTCACCTGGCCTATGCGCGGAAAGATCCTTGTTTATTTTAACGAAATAAATCGGGGGGTCCCAAACAAAGGCATGGACATCTCTGCCGTCTCTTCGCAGGATGTGTGCGCCGCAAGGCCAGGCCGAGTCGTTTTCATCGGTGACCTGACGGGTTACGGAACGACAATTGTCATTGACCACAAAGACGGATTCTCAACCATCTACGGCGGACTCACCTCTGTGTTTGTCAAAACCGGCGAAGATGTCGAGCAGAAAAAAATCATCGCAAAAACAGGCCGGCCCCCCAGAAGTGAAAACGGAGCCCTGCATTTTCAGATTCGCAAAAATCACAAATCACAAAATCCTTTATTTTTCCTGAGCGACTGACCATGGACGATTTTTCTTTTTTGCCGAGAAAAGACATTCTGGACCTCTTAGACAAGCGGGTGCGCGATTTCAAAGACGGATACCGTCAGAATATTGCGCTCTTGGGAGATGGCCTGATCGGCAAAACAACACTCCTGAAGCAATTCCTGGATCGCTTCCAGGACGATAAGATTATTTCTGTTTATGTGGACATCGCCCCGTTTGAATTTGCGCTCTTCGTCAAACGCTTCATCAACAGCCTCCTGTATCACTTTCTCAAAAACCAGCAGCTGATCTCTTCCCGCGAAGAATTTCAACTTCTGCTCAAAATGGCCAAAGAACGCCTCCCGCAAACAGGGTGCCTCCTGGAACAAATCGCCCTGCGCTGCGACAGGGAAAAACCTGAAACGATTTTCAAGGAATTGTTCACAGCCCTGGATGTTTTTGCGCAGGAAACTCAAAAACAGTGCGTCATTATCTTCGATGAATTCCATCATTTGAAAAAAATTGGGGCAAAAAATATCTGTCAGGAACTCGGCAAACGAATCATGTACCAAAAAAATACGCTTTTCATTTTCTCAAGCTCCTCCTGCCACGAAGCCAAAGAAATCCTCGTCAACGATTTATCGCTTTTGTTTGGAAATTTCGAAACCATCGAGCTTCAGGCCTTCTCGGCCGCCACGAGCCTCTTGTTGATTCAGCAGGTGCTTGCGGACATTTTCGTCCCCAAAGAATATACGGATTTCCTGATTCATTTCACAGGGGGGCACCCCTTTTACCTGCATATCATCTGCCAGGAGCTGCACAAACTTTGCCAGATGGGCCAAAAAGAATTTTGTGATAAGAAGATCTTGATCCATGCGCTGGAAAATCTTCTATTCCAGGAGTGGGGAACGCTGAACATGAAATTCAGCGCTCAATTGGCCCAGATCAGCTCCGAACGCCACCGCCATGATTTCTGGTGTTGCCTGGATGCCATCGCACTTGGCAAAAACAGAATCAAAGACCTGACGCCTTTCTTAAAGAAAACCCAAAAAGAGCTCTCAATCAAACTCAACCGTCTGGCGGAAGCGGGCCTGGTTACGAAAAACGGTTCTTTTTATTCCTGCAACGACCGGGTCATGTCGTTTTGGCTCAAATTTGTCCACTATGAAAAATTCAGCGCCCTGAGCCCGGATTACCGCGAACAGTCTGGACATTTTCGACACAGGATCCAGA
This sequence comes from Candidatus Omnitrophota bacterium, assembly GCA_043801485.1. Classification (GTDB taxonomy): domain Bacteria; phylum Omnitrophota; class Gorgyraeia; order Velamenicoccales; family Velamenicoccaceae; genus JAZDLY01. Next base: position 6,919 of record JAZDLY010000087.1, read on the forward strand.
CAGAAATCGAAGATTTTATTCTTCACTCGAAAACAAACATCGCCGAGCGCATGCTGGAGCTTTTCAATCAATTCGAAGGCGATGATATCCACGTCGATCGCAAGCGATTTCGCCTGGCGCCCTACAGGGATTTAAAATTGCTGACCTTCGATAACACAAACTTAAAAATCGGCCTCTGGGGAAAAACACACGACAGCTTTCTACTGGCGGCCATCAAGGAAGACGGAATCCACGAACACGATGTTAACGAATTTATCCAATTGGCCAAAAAATTCAAGCACAAAACCATCGACAAAATCATCATCGGGTTGGGCGACATCGAACGCAATGCACGGCTCCTGGCCAAAGATTCCCACATCACGACCTGGGACACGAGAAACGTCAATGTCCTTTTGGATCTTTTCGGTAAACCACGGATTGTCAAGTGAGACTCGTCGTCATCTCAGACACCCATATCCCTGACCGCTACGAGGAGATTCCCCCGGCGGTCCTCAAAGATATTAAAAAAGCAGACCTCCTTATCCACGCCGGCGATTTCACATCGCTGGATTTTTTTCAAAGATTACAGGCCCTCAAACCGATCAAGGCGGTTCTCGGCAACCTGGATAACCCGGAATTGCAACCCTCTTTAAAAGAAAGAGAGGTCTTTACCCTCGGGAAATACAAGATTGGCCTGATGCACGGTTTTGGCAAGCCCGAGGTTGTCTTAGAACATGTGCATCGCTGTTTTGATGAATCATATCACTTGGTCATCTTCGGACACACCCACAACGCCTTGTGCAAAACAATCGGCAAGACCATTTTTTTTAATCCGGGGAGCCCGACGGATAAAATCTTTGCAGCAAAAAATTCTTATGGTATCATAGAGTTGAACGACACCATTGAGTCAAAAATCATCGTCTTATCCACATGAATCAACTCTGGGCCCCCTGGAGAATCGGGTATCTCAAATCATTCAAAAAAGCCAAAGGGTGTCTATTCTGCCGCGTCTTTAAATCCAAGAACGACAAGTCCAATCTCATCGTCGCCCGCTCGGCTGCCAGCATCGCCCTCTTGAACCTCTATCCCTATTCCAACGGCCACATCTTGGTGGCACCCGCCAAACATTCAAGATCCCTGGATCTTTTGACTGATCGAGAACTCCTGGACCTGTTTGGGCTTGTCAACCGTGCCAAAAAACTCCTGGACCGCGTCTTGAAGCCAGACGGCTATAACATCGGTTTGAACATCGGCAGGGCAGGAGGGGCCGGCTTTGATCAACACCTCCATGTGCATGTCGTCCCCCGATGGACGGGCGACATAAATTTTATGCCGATTCTCGCGAAGACCAAAATTATTTCGCAATCGTTAACAGAGCTTCATAAAGAACTAACCCAACGTTATCCATGAATGTTTTCCAGAGAGAAGACCTGGTCCTGGCTCCCTATGCGATGAAATCAAAGCATTCCAGGGGCCGCAAGGTGCCAGAGCCGGAACACCCCTATCGCAGCGCTTACCAGCGGGACCGCGACCGGGTCATCCACAGCCTTGCTTTCCGTCGCCTGGAATACAAAACCCAGGTGTTTGTCAATCACGAAGGTGACGACTACCGCACGCGTCTGACCCACACTTTGGAAGTATCCCAAATTGCCCGGACCATCGCCCGAACTCTGGAGCTTAACGAAGACCTGACCGAAGCCCTGGCCCTGGCGCACGATCTGGGGCACACGCCTTTTGGTCATGCCGGTGAAGACGTCTTGAACGACCTCATGAAAAATGAAGGCGGCTTCAACCACAATGTCCATACCTTAAAAATCGTCGACACGCTTGAAGAACGTTATCCGGATTTCCCCGGGCTCAATCTCACATGGGAAACGCGAGAAGGCATCGTCAAACACAAAACAGATTTTGACTCGGCGCTCGTTTGCCAAGATCTGGAACCAAATTCCATGCCGACCCTGGAAGCACAAATCGTTGACATTGCCGACGAAATTGCTTATGATAATCACGACTTAGATGACGGTCTGAATTCCGGGATGATTCGAAACGAACAACTCGAAGTGATTCCCTTGTGGCAGGGCGCCAAGGCTGACCTGGATCACAAACACCCGAATCTCAAAGACCCCTTGAAGCGCTATCAGATCATCCGCAGCCTGATCGGAATATTGGTCAGCGATGCCATCGACGAATCCCGGGACCGGCTTGAAAAAAACAGAATTAAAAATCACGAAGACGTCAAACGACACCCTGGCCGCCTGATCGATTTCAGCGACGGGCTCAAGGCCAAACGAGTGCCCTTGAAAAAGTTTTTAACAAAGGAACTTTACCATCATTACCGGGTCAACCGTATGTCCGACAAGGCGCGACGGTTCATCCGGCAACTCTTTGAAGCCTATTATCAGAACACATCCATGTTGCCTGAGATTTTTCAGGCAAAAATCAACCCCAGGGATCCAGCTTCGGTCCGAGTTAACGTCTGCGATTACATCGCGAGCATGACAGACAGATTTGCCTTAGATGAGTACGAAAAATTATTTAATCCTTACAAAAAAGTATAAAACCCTGCTGTCGGCTTTGCATTCCATCAACAGGCTGACCGGCGCCACCTATGACGTCAAAGAGCTGGTTCGCCGGCTGACCAAACTTCTTTCGCAAATTTTCAAATCGTCCACCTGCACCGTTGCTTTGATCTCCACGTCCAAGAACAGACACTTTGTCACATTGCGATGCAGTTTTGCCAACAACAAGCGTTTTTTTTCGACTAAAAAAAATCCGCTCAAAAACAAAATTGAGCATCGGCTTGTGACGACCGGATCCGCCATTAAAAAAGATCGTCTGATTGCCACGCCCTTATTCCACGAAGACGTCATGGGTTTTATCATGATCACCCGAAACAAAAAGGCATGCCGCAAAGAAAACGTCTACATCAATTACGACCTGGAAAATCTGATGACCATCGCGGTCCAGATCGTCATGGCCATCAGAAATATTCAGCTTTACGCCGAACAGGAAAAAATGGTCATGGGAACCATCAAATCCCTGATCGCGGTCTTAGACTCCAAAATGCCTCCGGCCTACACCCACACGCCGAACTTCCTGAAGCTCGTCAAAGTCCTCGGAGAAGAACTCAACCTCAACGCCCAGGATCAGGAGAGCCTCAAATACGCCAGTCTCCTCCATGATGCGGGCAAAATCAATGTCCCGACGGAAATCCTGACAAAAACGTCGCAGCTGACCGGGGAAGAATACGACATCATCAAGCGTCACCCGGTCAAAAGCGCAGAAATCATCAAGCACCTGCAGATTTTAAAACCAGTCATGCCGATCATCCTCTATCACCACGAAAAATATGACGGGACCGGCTACCCGTCACGCCTCAAGGCCCAAAAAATCCCCATGGGGGCACGTGTCATGGCCGTGGCAGATGCCTTTGATGCCATGGTGTTCGGCCGCCCCTACAAAGAGCGCATCCCGGTCGAACGGGCTCTGGAAGAAATCAAAAAACACAGCGGCACGCAATTCGATCCTCACATCGTCAAGGCGCTGATCAAGATTTTTCACGGCAAAAAATTAAAAAAGTACTTGCAATTAATGTGTTAGAAATTATAATGGTTCTCGATGACGCACGTAAACAGAAGTCAACAGATTGAATTTGAGACTTTTCCTAAAGACGAAAAGCCAAATTATTCGTATCTTTCAGCCATCAAAGAAGATGCAAATAATGCTTCGCCGTCTTACCAGGTTGTTTTTTCACAGCAGAGCATCATCGTAGTCCTTATTTGCGTGCTCTTATCCCTGGTTGCGACTTTTACGCTGGGTGTGGAAAAAGGGAAGCTGGTCGGGCGCAATAGCATCTTGGCGCAAAAAACGCAAGAAACTCAGGCGCTGCCGACACCGGCCGCGGCCCCAGCAGCAGAAGCGAAAAAAACTGCGGTGGCCTCGGTGTCAGGAAACGAAATTCAGCCAACGCTCGACGCAGCACCAGCATCACCCAAAGAAGAAGCAATCGCTGGCGGCTACGTCATCCAGGTCGCAAGCGTCAAATCACAACCGTCGGCAAAAAGGCTTGTCGAAACACTCATCCAAAAGGGAGTCCCGTCCTTCTCGAAACAATCAGGAAATTATATCGTCGTTTTGGCCGGAAACTTTGCAGAAAGAGAAGAGGCCCAAACAAAATTGAGAGAACTCAAAAAAACCTACAACGACTGTTTCATCAAAAAAATCTAACATGTCCATACACCCATCTCTGGGATCTGCGGCCAAAGGTAAACAGCAGAAGTCGGTCCTCAAAAGAACCGAACGCATCAAACACATGATGACAAAAGGTCTTTGGAAGGACGATGGCAAGGTCTTTGGATTACCAAAGATTAAAGCTGTGCGCCTCAAGATCAAAAAGGAAAAGGCAGCCGAAAAACCCGAAGCCGAAGGCGCTCTCGAAGGCGCGGCCGCACCAGCTGCGATACCCTCTGCTGATCAAAAAGCAAAAGCCGCTCCAAAGAAATGAATTTGATCATTTCTCTGGGTCTATTCTTTCTGGCCGTTGTCATTCACGAATTTGCCCATGCCTTTGTCGCCTTTCGGCGCGGCGACCAAACCGCGCAACGCATGGGGCGGCTAACCTTGAACCCTCTGGCTCACATCGACCCCTTCGGGACGATCGTTTTGCCGCTGTTGCTTATCGTCATGCGCTCGCCTGTTTTGTTTGGTTACGCCAAACCCGTTCCAGTCAATTTTCGAAACCTGAAAAATCCCAAACAGGACATGATCTGGGTTGGCCTTGCCGGACCGGCAGCCAATCTCATCCTGGCCACCCTAATCGCCGTCACCCTCCGGTGGGAATTATTTCCATGGGGGGGCTTCAATCAAATTCTTTTTAAGATGCTTCTTTTAAACGTAGTCCTGGCCGTCTTCAACCTATTGCCATTACCGCCGCTAGACGGCTCCAGGGTCCTGATGGGCCTGCTCCCGGTCCCGATGGCGATGCGCTATGCATCTTTGGAACCCTATGGTTTTATGATCCTTTTTGCGCTATTGTATATAGGAATCATTGACTATTTTGTTCTGCCTGTTTCAGCACAGATCGTGCGGCTTCTGATGTTATGAATAAAATCATCCGTCTATCCCTCAAAAAAAATCCCTACAATATCTATGTCGGGGGAGGCCTTTTGCGCCGCCTGCCGCATCTGGTTGGACGCACCAAAATCGGCCGCGATGCCGTGGTGGTGACGACGCAGGCCGTAAGAACCCTCTACGGAAAACAACTCGACGAAACACTGAAAAAATTTTGCCGCAGTGTCTTGTGGCTTGTTGTGCCTGATTCTGAAAAAAGTAAAAACGCTCAATTGGCCTTGCGCCTGATCGGACAGATCATGGCCTTTGACAAAAACAAAAGCCTGTTTCTGGTGGCCTTCGGAGGAGGCGTCGTCGGCGACCTGACGGGGTTTATGGCGGCCATCTATAAAAGAGGCATTCCTTATCTACAAATTCCCACAACGCTCCTGGCGCAAATCGACTCTTCGATCGGAGGGAAAACCGCCATCGACACCGCCTTCGGAAAGAATCTGATCGGTGCTTTTTATCAGCCACGTTTTGTTCTATGCGATATCAATCTTCTGGGCTCCTTACCCAAGGAACAGATTCTGGCCGGACTCTCTGAGGCCGTCAAATATGCGGTGATTGGCGATCCTGAGCTTTTTGACTTTCTGCAAAAAAACAGACTCAGCATCCTTGCCAAAAAAACGGCGACACTGGCCCGCGTGGTCTGGACCTGTGCTGGAATAAAAGCCAAGGTCGTGGCCAGGGATGAATTTGATCAAAAAGGCATCAGGATCATTCTGAACTTTGGACATACCTTCGGGCATGCTCTGGAAGCAGCCTCGAATTTTAAGATTTCGCACGGGCAGGGAGTGAGCATCGGGATGGTTTGTGCCACGCGGCTTTCTGAAAAGTGTGGCCTGATCAACCCCAAAGAGGCTGCAAAAATAGTCCGCCTGATCGAAGCCTTCGGACTCAAAACCAAGGCCAAGGGAATCCGCCAAGCGCCGGTCCTCAGGGCGCTGGCCTACGACAAGAAATGTCTCAAGGGAAGGAATCGTTTCGTGCTGATTCAAAAAATCGGGAAAACGAAGATTCTAGAGTCTATCCCGCAGGCCCTCATCAGAAAAGTTCTAACACAACATCTCGCCTAAGAAAGAGTTACCGCGACCGCAGCGTAATCGGGGTGCCCTCAAAGGACAGCTCAACCGTTTCGGGTGTGATTTTTTCGACACGGGCGCCTTTGACAAGGCCCCCTTCCGGAACCACCTTGCCATTGATGAGCGCGACACTGCCTTGGCCCTGTTCGCTATAAATAATCCCTTCCAGGGAAAACGCAGGAACTTCAGCAGGCATTGCTGGCTCTGGCTCGGACAAAACAGGCTCTTGCGACTCCAGGACATTGGCCAGGACTTGATCGGGTTCGGCGACCGCGACAACATCAGGGACTTTTTGGACAGATGGTTGGGCTTTTTTCGACGAAGAAGAGGAAGAACGCGCAACGAGCGAAAAGACAAATGCCGACAGGCTGAACCCAAAAATAACCCACACCACAAGGATGAGAGGCGAATGCTGCAGCTTGTTCATCTCGATACGCGGCAATGACAATTTCATGGATCGATTATATCACCCCCGCGCAAAAAGTAAAGCTAAAATCAGCGACTCATCACCCTGACAAAAGTCAGATACGAAGCAAACCCCGCACCTGGCCCGCTTTTAGTTGGACGGGTACGTGGGTAAAGCTAAAATCATTGACAGCCTTGGGGTTGTATGATATTCTTGTTTCAAAATGGAAACCCACGGGTAAGTAAGCCCGGGGTACCTGGATGACCCACGACTCGTAAGATTTGGCGAAATTGTCGAAGAGGATTTCGCCATACTCGTCGGGGTTATCCCGCCCGATATTTTTGCTGGGCTTGCTATCCAGTGACATCCCGTCGAAACGGTTTTCGCATTCATCCCCGCCACGATTCTTGGCGGGGTCTTCTGCGAGACGGGATAAATCAAGCCATGGCCAATCAGGAAAAAAGGCGATCCAAACGGCTCAAAGTCAATCTCCCCATCGTCTACGAACACCTGGGCGATCACCGGCGATTCGGAGAAACGACATCAAAAGATATCAGCATGTCCGGCTTGAGAATGAACATGAATCAATTCTATCCTGCGCGCACATCGTTTTTGATCAAATTGCGTTTTCCGGAAGTCAACAAGGTCATCGAGGCCATCGGCAACATTGTCTGGTCTCATCGCATCTCTTACTCCGACCAGTACCAGGCGGGATTGGAATTTTCGGAAATCAATCCTGTCTTTAGAAATTGGCTGCAGGAATATATTCTGATCAATGAAATCCTTTAATTTTACAACTTAGCAAGGAGT
>JAZDLY010000088.1:0-6160 GCA_043801485.1 Candidatus Omnitrophota bacterium
TTCATCCGGTGATATCTTATCTTTGTGAATAACGCATCCTTTGGGTGTTTTCTTTCTGAACCCCGAGGGAACGGTGAAATGAATTTTTGACGGCATGATATCACTGAGCCCATGTATAGAAAGTGCCGAGTCGTGCGAAAAGACAGCTTGCGGTTCACCTTTACGATCTCTACTCCACAGTGACCACCTAACATAATCTTCATCTGGCGAGTTGGGAAATTGTGCAAGGCGAAATACACCCCTATCAATCTCAAGCCATTGACCGCTTTGTTTATAATGCGAGTGCATTCGGTAAGAAAACCCGGCACGAAGCGCCTGTTTAGCAGTAAAATAACCATGCTGTAGAGAAGCTGTCTCGAATAGTTTTTGTTTTTTTGTGTTTTCCATATAAAATAGCCCTCGCCCTATATGTAATAAATATACACTTTTAGACGCTATTGTCAAGCATTTTTATTACATTAAATGTAACATTTGTGCATAAATTGGGACGTGAGCACTTAAATGTCCACTATTTAGTGGCTTTGGCTAGCGGAAGCCAAACCTCGGCCTTTCTGGCCTGTGGATATTTCGATCAAGTGGACATTTACGAACAGGCTTGGCAATCATTAACTCGAATGACACGAATATCTTTGTCACAAAAACTATATACTTTTTGTGACATATTTATGTCACTTCATGTCACTAAAAAACGCCCTTTTTGACGATCCCAGACGCCCGCAGAACACCCCTAAAATCGCCTGTTTGCCGTCTAAAAATGATCAAGGCGAAACCTTGAAGTGAGCAAGGCGAAGCCTTGCTCACTTTGTTTTAAAATACTCCACGGTCTTTTTCAGGCCTTCCTCGAAGTTGACGGTTGGCTCATAGCCGAGGTGTTTCTTGATTTTGGAGATATCCGCACAGGTGCGGAATACATCTCCGGCACGAACCGACAGAAGCTGTGGTTTAATGTTCTTACCGATAATCTTGTTCAGGAAATCAACCAACTGGAGCACTGTGTTGTCCTTGCCGTTGGCAACGTTGAAGACTTCGAATTTCCTGCCTGCCGGCGAGGCAGGGATATTGGCTGTTGTGGCAGCCAGGATGTTGGCCTGGACGACGTTGTCAATGTACGTGAAATCACGGGACTGCTTGCCTGTGCCGAAGATGGGCGGATTTTCGTCGTGCAGGATGCAATGGATGAACTTAGGGATAACCACCGCATACTCGTCGTCTAAGGCCTGCCTTGGGCCGAAGACGTTGAAATACCTCAAGGCCACTGCCGGCAGATTGAAAAATTCGGCAAAAATCTTGCAGTAATACTCACCAGTCAATTTGCTCAAGGCATAGGGTGAAATCAGCTCTGGCAGAAAGTCCTCTCTTTCAGGGAACTTTGTCACGTCGCCGTAAACTGAGCTCGAAGAGGCAAACACGAAGCGCTTGACCTTGTTTTTGGAAGCAGCCTGGAGCATATTGAGGATGCCCTGGATGTTGACGTCATTGTAGCTGTCCGGGTCTTTCATGGATTTGGGCACGGAACGCAGGGCTGCCTGATGCAGGACATAATCCATGGTCGCACAGGCCTTCTCACAGGTAGCTTTACCGCGGATATCGCCTTCGATAAGGTCAAAGCGCTCTTTGGCAAAGCTCAGGTTTTCCCGCTTGCCGCTGGAAAAGTTATCCAGAACGCGCACGAAGTGGCCGTCTTTGAGGAGCTTTTCAACAATGTTTGAGCCTATAAAACCTGCTCCGCCTGTGACAAGAAATCTGCTCATCTAGATTCTCCTTCCTTAGTCAGTCCATGGTCCACAGACCACGGTCCACAGTTAATGCAAAGATTTTCTGAGTGCCTGCAACATTCGCACAAGACATTCTGTTTCATCCAAGAAACAACTTCAATCGATGACCTTATTGCATACCCAAGAAATTGCTTAAATTCTGCATTCGACTGACCCGTCGATCCTTCAGCAATATTTAGAGCTACAGAATCCGCTGCACGCTTTATTTGTGACGTTAAAATATAAAGCTCTTCCTTAGGAAAGTTCTTTGTTAAATCATGAACATCCGAGCTTAGTTTTATTGATTTCTGCCATACTTCTAATTTTTCAAACTTAAAAGCCATTTTTTCTTTTCTGTGGGCTGTCGACTGTGGACTGTGGACAGGCGCGCGCTATAGCTTTACTACTTTGTTGCTGCGCGTCTTTATCGCATTCCTTGTGTCCACGATGAGTTTTGCGTTCTTGACGATAAAATCGTAGTCGTATTTGTCGTGGTCTGTGATGATCGCAACACAGTCGGCTTTTTTGAGGACCTCAGCTGTGAGTTTTGTGCTTTTCATCTTCAGGCTGTTTTCGGCGAATTGCGCGACATAGGGATCGTTGTAGGCAATTTTGGCGCCTTTGATTTTAAGCTCATGAATCACTTCAAATGCCGGAGACTCGCGGAAATCGCTGACATTCTTTTTGTAGGCCACGCCCAAAATCAGGATGCGCGCGTCTTTGATGCTCTTGCCGTGGCTATTGAGCGCATCGCCGATCTTGTTGACAACATAAGCCGGCATGGAGCCGTTGATCTGCGCGGCAAGCTCGATCAGCCTTGCCTCAAAGCCGTAAGCACGCGCCTTCCAGGATAAGTACAATGGATCAATGGGAATGCAATGACCACCCAGGCCCGGCCCGGGGTAAAACGCCATAAAGCCAAAAGGCTTTGTTTTGGCAGCTTCGATCACTTCCCAGACATTGATGCTCATCTTGTCGCACATGAGTGCGAGTTCATTGACCAGGCTGATGTTGACTGCGCGGAAGGTGTTCTCAAGAAGCTTGACCGTCTCTGCCACGCGAGTAGATGAAACGGTATGAACATTGTCAATGACCAGCTCATACAGGCACTTGGCGGCTTCGGTGCAGGCCGGGGAAACCCCGCCGACAACTTTGGGGATGTTTTTGGTGTTGTATTTGGAGTTGCCCGGGTCCACTCGCTCCGGGGAAAACGCCAGATAAAAATCCTTACAGACCTTCAGGCCTTTGGACTCAAACATCGGCAAAAGTACCTCTTCTGTTGTGCCGGGATAGGTGGTGCTTTCCAGAATAATCAGTTGGCCTTTTTTGAGATAACGCGTGATCTGTTCGGCGGCCTTGACAATGTAGGAAATATCCGGTTCTTTGGTTTTGCGCAGCGGCGTGGGCACGCAGATGTTGATGGTATCCACGTTCATAAGGGCGCTGTAGGTGGTCGTGGCCGAAAGCATGCCCTTGGAAACCAGGTCCCGGACACGCTCTGTGGGGATATCCTGGATATAGGACTTTTTGTGATTGATGGCATCCACCTTGGTTTTATCCAGGTCAATACCCACAACTTCCACGCCGGCCTCAGCCAATTCCACAGCCAAAGGCAGGCCCACATAGCCTAAGCCGATCACCGCACTTCGGATCTTCTTTTGTTTGATTTTCTCAACTAAGTTCATACTTCCTCCGCAATAGTCTATAGTTTACAGAATAAAACAATGATACCGAAAAACCTCGGGATGAAAATGATGCTTCCGACGAGAAACGCATTGAGCGCCGCGATGAACACGCCGCCGGCTGCGATGTCTTTCAACAATTTGACGTTGGGATGGTACGTGTCGCCGTGGACAAAATCCAGGAGGTGCTCAAAAGCCGTGTTGGCCGCCTCGGCGATAAAGACAAGCGCGATGGAAAAAATGATGAAAATAAATTCGATGGGATGGATCTTGAAGAGAAAAGCGCACAGGATGGCCAGGGCCGCGAAGATGCAGTGCACCTTCATGTTGCGCTCTGTTTTGAAAATAAACGCAATCCCTCCCCAGGCCAGCTTAAAACTCTGAAACAGCGTCCTTTTGTACATATATCGCTCCTTTTACAAGTAGCGGTAGATGTACTCAGGTATATGATATTCGATGTTGGTCATCACGTACCCGAGGACCTTGGCCCTAACACTTTTCAAACGATCCTGGGCGTGAATCACAGCACCGTGTTGCGTTCTACCGGCCTGCAAAACCATCAATACGCCATCGCACTGGGCCCCCAACAGACCGGCATCCGTGACGGGGATAATAGGCGGAGTATCAAAAAAGACGTAATCGTATTTCTGTTTGAGCTCGGACAAAAGAGCCTTCATTTTCTGGGACCCGAGCAATTCCGCGGGGTTGTGCGGTCTGTGGCCTGCTGGCAGGATGTGCAGGTTTTCAATGTCAATACCCAGAAGCACATCTTCGACGCTGGTACCGTTGTTCAAGACATCTGCCAGGCCTTTTTCGGGATTGAACCCCAGGTTCTTGGTCAATGTGCCACGCCTTAAATCGCCGTCCACCAAAAGGATGGACTTCTTGTTCAGGTCGCGGGCAAAGGTGATGGCCAGGTTGATCGCAGTCACAGTCTTGCCTTCGCTGTGGATGGCGCTGGTGATGGTTAAGGTTCTCGGCGCCTGCGGCTTGTCCATGGCCTGCAGGTTGGTGCGCAGGATCCTGTATTGTTCGGCGACCGGTGAGGTCGTATCAAAATACGTCACGATGTGCGGGTCAACTTTGGAATCCGCCACCGTGCGAATGACGTAAGGCTTGACCTCCTCTTTTTTCTCAACGCGCTCGAGCCTTCGTTCTGCTGCTTTTCTGATTGCTTCCGTAAACTTACCCATTGGGCCTCCTGTTGAATTTCAAGGTTAATGACACGAATGATATTTTAGGCATGTTTGGCAACACAGTTGCTCCTCGCCCTTCTGGGAACGGCATTCCCTGGTCTGGCATCCCTCAAACTGCTGACACTGCGGGCAGCACTGGGTTGTTGCTTTTTCATCTTCGAGTTTCAGATGGGATTCATTGACTGCTTCATGCATAATGAGTTGGTCGATCTGTTTTTTCTCGTAGACAAAGCCACTCAAGAGCGCGCTGTCGCAGGCATAGTTGATTAGCCGCGGCACGCCTTTGGAAAATTCAAACGCCAGTTGCATGGCCTCCGGGGAAAAAATATCTTTATCGCCGTTCTGCAACACGATGCCCAGGCGGTGGTTGATATAACCAACCATCTCATCCATAGACAAAGGATATAGGTGATAATGGACCGCGATCCTCTGCCTGAATTGCTCCAGATCCTTGAGTTTCAATTTTTCCCTCAGCTGCGGCTGGCCTATGAGGATGATCTGCATGAGTTTTTCCGTATCGGTCTCCAGGTTAGAGAGCATGCGGACTTCTTCGAGCACCGAAGGAGTCAGGTTCTGCGCTTCATCAACAATAAGGATGATATTTTTGCCTTCCTGCATTTTCTGCAGAAGAAAATCATTGAGCTGGGCCAGGAGCTTGACCTTGGTGCCGGATTTATAAGGCACCCTGAGGTCTTCGAGAATGGCGATGATCAGTTCTTTGGATGAGAGATGCGTGTTTGTGATCAGGCATACCTCGTAGCCCTCTTCGTCTATTTTTTTCAAGAGCGCGCGGCAGACCGTTGTCTTGCCGGAACCGATCTCGCCCGTGACGACGATAAAGCCTTTGCGTTCCTGAACCGCGTAGAGCAGCCGGTTGAGGGCCTCGGCATGCTTGGGGCTCGGGTAGAAAAAGCGCGGGTCCGGGTTGTTGTTGAATGGTTTTTCTTTAAAACCGTAGAATTGTTCGTACATGGGTCCCTTTGCTCCGGGCTATTTGCGTATCAATGAGAAAACGGTCGACATAACGATCAAAATCAGGCTCGCGAAGGTGAAAACCGCCAGCCGGAACCTACTCCTGGCGCGGTTTACGGCAATATCCTCTTCGGTCAATATCTTGGAGATACCACCAAGGAGCGGCAAATCCAGGGCCTCTTTGGCCTCATCAATGCCTAAGAATGAGTGGTCTGTGAATTCCGCCAACAAGACAAGCCCAAAGCCTACTGAAGTCCCTAAAAAGAGCCCAATAATGACCGTAAGGATCTTGTTGGGCTTGATAGGTTTTAAAGGCAGGCGCGGCGGGTCTAAGACCGTGTAGCGCGTTCCCTGCTTGGAGGCTTCCAGGCGCTGGGAGATCTTGGCCTGTTCCAGACGGTTGAGCAACATATTATAGATGCTCTCGTTGACCTTGGCATCCTGGGCCATGGTGGAATCCAGTTTATCCAATAACAAAAGCTTATAAAGACTTTCGTCCGAGCCGCTGGAAGAGGGATTGATTTCATTAAGAGAAACCAGGGCCTTGGCAGCCGGC
>JAZDLY010000136.1:0-2454 GCA_043801485.1 Candidatus Omnitrophota bacterium
CAAGCTTGTGTATAATGGGTCCTTGAGTACGGATGTTATTGTGGGGTTCCCTGGGGAAACACAAAACGATTTCCACAGGACCTTAAGCCTTCTGCGGTGCGTTTGCTTTGATTCGGCCTACATTTTCAAATATTCTCCCCGTCCGCACACAGAGGCCTCGCAGATGCAAGACGATGTTCCGTTGGAAGTCAAAAAAAAGCGGCATGCCGAATTGCTAGAAATCCAGAAGGGGATTTCGAAAAGAAAGAGAAGCCACCGTTGATATGAAGACCTTGCGCATCATTTTCATATGTTTGTTGTTCATCTGCACGGGCGCCAATGCGTTCGCCGAAGATGTTTTGGGCAAGGCCAAGGTCCTTTTTCTTCAGAAGCAATACTGGCAGACCATTGAGGAATGCACGGCTGTTATCAATGCCAATTCTGATCAACCACAGGTGTTGGCCCAGGCCAACTATTTTGCCGGTGCTAGTTACGTCAATCTTTTTGATTTTTTGACGGCCAAGAAGAATTTTAAGGTTATTGTCGAGAAATACACACAAACGCCCTATTTTGAGGATGCCTATCTGGGCCTGGGAGATGTGGAGTTCTTGCAGGAGAATTTTGACCAGGCGTTGAAGGTTTACGAAGATTTTTTGACTTTTTCACCGTCGTCAAAGAGACGTGCCACGCTGTATTTTCGCCTGGCGGAAGTTTACCTCAGGACAGGCAATGAAAAGCAGTTCCAGGCCTATTACGGCAAGCTCCAGCAGGAGTTTCCGCTGTCTTTCGAGGCGCGCGATGCCCGGCGCTTGAGCCATCAGGCAGATGGTTATACGGTGCAGGTCGGCGCCTTCACAAATTACGACAATGCGAAAAAAACCATTGCGGCGCTCAAGGCCAAGGGCTATGACGTCTATTCGGTCCTGTGTTTGCTTTCCGGCCAGAAGCTCTGTCGTATCCGCGTGGGCCGCTGCGCCAGTTTAAAAGATGCCGAACTTCTCAAAGATCGTCTTGAATTAGAGGGATATCCTGCCAAAATTTTCCCTCGGGAATGAGCCCCAAGGAATGCCTTTGCCCAAAATTATTTTTATTGTTGGTCCCACCGCGTGCGGAAAAACCGAAATTGGCCTGCATCTTGCTCAATTGACCCCTTGCGAATTTATTTCCGCGGATTCCATGCAGATCTACAAGGGGTTGGATATCATTACAGCCAAGCTTCCGGCGCCCATCCGCCGCAAATACCCACATCACTTGATCGATGTCATCTCGTCGCGACAGACGTTTAGCGTTGCCGATTTTTGCGCGCAGGCCGCCAGGGCCGTTCGCGAGATCGTCAAAAAAAGAAAACTCCCCGTTGTGATCGGAGGGACAGGTCTCTACATCAACTCTTTGCTCTACGGTATTTTCCAGGGGCCAGCCGCTGATGAAAAATTGAGAGCTAGGCTTGAACAGGAAGCTGGCGAGAAGGGGAATCTGCATTTGCACGAGAGGCTCAAGCAGATCGATCCCTATGCGGCCAGCCGCATCAAACCCGGCGATTTGAAAAGAATGATCCGCGCGCTGGAGGTCTATGAAATGACCCAGAAACCGATCTCGGTCCTTCAGGGCGAGCGTCAAGGTCTGGCGAATGAATACAAGGTTTATGTTTTTGGGCTCAGGCGCGACCGGCAGGATCTTTACCGTCGCATTGACCAGCGGGTGGATTTTATGGTCAATGAAGGCCTTTTAGATGAGGTCAGGAATCTCATGAGGCAGAAATTGAGTCAGACCGCATCTCAGTGTATCGGCGTCAAAGAGATTGAGGGGTTCTTCAGAAAACAGCATGATTTGGCAGAATCGGTCCGGCTCATGAAGCGCAACTCCCGCCACTTTGCAAAGCGTCAGTTGACCTGGTTTGCCAAGAATAAGGACATTGAGTGGATTGATTTGAAAGAGGATGAAAATACTCTTCTGGTCGCGCGCAGGATTTTTCATCAGATTTCAAAAGGGGAGTGAATGGAACGAGCCCTGTTGGTGACCGTTAAGCTCGAACACGAAAAAGGCACCTGGGATGTGGTCGAGCGCGAGCGGGAGCTTAGGGAATTGGCCGTTACTGCCGGGGCCAAAGTGGTCAAAGAAGAGCTCTGTCACCGCGACAAACCTACCCCGGATCTCTATGTCGGCGAAGGCAAAGCCAGCGAGATCGCCGATGTGGCCTACCAACAGAAAATCCGCACTGTTATTTTCAACAATGACCTGACCGGAACGCAGAAAAGAAACCTGGAAGAGACGATTCAGGCAAAGGTTGTTGACCGCACGCAACTTATTCTGGATATTTTTGCGCGCCATGCCAAGAGCCCTGAGGGCAAAGCACAGGTGGAGCTGGCGCAATTGGAATATCTCCTGCCGCGCCTGAGCGGTAAACGCACGGAATTGTCGCGTCTGGGCGGCGGGATTGGAACAAGGGGGCCCGGCGAACAAAAATTAGAGGAAGAC
>JAZDLY010000148.1:0-4493 GCA_043801485.1 Candidatus Omnitrophota bacterium
CGGCACAAAATGCCCATCCATGACATCGACGTGCAGGAAATCCGCGCCAGCCTCTGTCACGCGCTTGATTTCGCTCTCCAGGTTTGCGAAGTCACATGCCAGAATTGATGGACCGACTTTGATCTTCATACGAAAACTCCATTTCGTCCATGGTCCACAGACCACAGTCCACAGTGAAGCTCCGCCGGCAGGAGCCGGCGGCTTCTTTTTTCCCGGTGCCTAGCGGAATCCTGCACCGAAAGCCCTTCGGGCTTAGCACCTTCATCCCCAGACGGGAGTCTGGGGCTTTCTGGTGCAGGGTAAGTTTTAAATGGCAGAGAAGAAAAAGGCGAGCTTTGTTGAAGCTCGCCTTTATATTTTATGCCGAAGGAGGGAGCGGTTCGATTCTCCCTTAGGTATTTTTCTTCAATGTGTGAACCGTCCTATGGCGAGCGTAACGAGCCGTAGGATCGAACCCTTGGGTTCGGAAATTTTGGTGCCGAAGGAGGGAGTCGAACCCTCACGGGCGTGAGCCCATCGGTTTTTGAGACCGACGTGTATGCCATTCCACCACTTCGGCGAGAAAAAACAAAGCTGTTATCAATCTTTATCCGCCATCCTTTCCGCTCACATCCCTGCCGGCAGGCCTGCCTACCGTCAGGCAGGCAGGCTCGTCAAGGACTTCCTCGCTCCGCAGTGCTCCGCTCGGTCGCTTCGGCAAAACATTTGGCACATAAAGGTTTCTTATTTTGGCACAAGAACTGCCACTTTGTCAATTTAAATGAGGCCACAACTATTCTTCGAAGCGGGCTTTGACAGAAGGCCGGTGGAAATACAGCATGACGAGGGCGTGATAGATGATAGAGATGATATTCTTGAGGTCAGGGGAGACCGTTGTTTCCAGAGCGCCATTGAGTGTGATGATTCTTGCGAATATGAGGACTTTACTCAAAATCACCCACCCTGCAAAAAACATGAGCCATTTGCGGGCGTAGGGCAGGCGTAGAAGAATGCCACTTCCTAGAGCCAAAGAGATAAGGCTGCTGACGAGGACGAACGCAAAGACGTTCAGAGGCTTGAGAGAGGTGTGCGCTATGTGGCTTTGCAGGACCGCGGTGAGCGTTATCGTGCCGATGGCGATTTCAACCAGACCAAAGAGAAGAATGCCTTTCTTGGTGCGCATGGCGAATACTAAGGTAGTGGCGTCGTACAAAAGAACATTATGGTGTGGCGCCGAAGCCAGAGACTTCGGCATCCACCTTTTGCCGCCGGAGGCGGCAAAATTAAAGGTGTGGCGCCGAAGCCAGAGACTTCGGCATCCACCTTTTGCCGCCAGAGGCGGCAAAATGGTGGAGCTGACGGGGATCGAACCCGTGGCCTCCTGACTGCCAGTCAGGCACTCTCCCAGCTGAGCTACAGCCCCAAGTTTTTATCTTCTCAAGACCATAATAATAGTACAGACAGGTGTTGTTGTCAACTCTTTCGGTCATCCATCGGCATGACTGAAAAATAGGCATTGCGGGAAGGGGAAGTTTTTGGTATATTCTTGAAAGACCCATGACAACAAAAAAGCGCATCCTCATCATAGAAGACGAACGCGAAATTTCCCTGATTGTCAAATTAAGACTCCAAGCTAACGGCTACGAAGTGCTGGAGGCTTTTGACGGTCAGGAAGGCCTGGATATGGCCAAGAGCATGATTCCGGACCTCATCCTTTTGGATCTTGTGCTTCCCAAAATCGGCGGCATGCAGATTTTGGAAGAGCTTAAAGGCGATGAGCAATACCGGAAGATCCCCATTGTTGTCGTCACCGGCATTTCGCAGGAAGCCATGGGTCTCAAGACGTCCCTTGAAAAGGCTGATGCCTATTTCTTAAAGCCCTTTGACTCGGTTGAATTGATGGCCGCCATCGCCGATTTTTTGAAAAAACCCCTCGAACAATAACCTCTTTTGTGGTCCGCCATGGAATTTGATTTCAAGCACATTGAAGACAAATGGCAGCGCATCTGGCAGAAGGAAAAATCTTATCAAGTCCAGCCAGAGGGGGACCGGCCCAAATATTATGTCCTGGAAATGTTTCCGTATCCCTCGGGCCGCATCCACATGGGGCACGTGCGCAACTACACCATCGGCGACGTGATTGCCCGCTACAAGACCTTACGCGGGTTCAATGTCCTGCATCCCATGGGCTTTGACGCCTTTGGCCAGCCTGCCGAAAACGCCGCCATCAAAAACAATTCGGACCCTGAGACCTGGACCCTGCGTTGCATCGAGTGGATGAAAAAGGAGATGGTTCGCATGGGGTTTTCCTACGATTGGGCTCGGGAAATCTCGACGTGTCTGCCTGACTACTACCGGTGGAATCAATGGATTTTTTTGAAGATGTTGGAGCGAGATCTTGTGTACAAAAAAGCATCTTTTGTCAATTGGTGTCCGAGCTGCCAGACAACGCTAGCCAATGAAGAAGTCATCGGCGGCGGTTGCTGGCGTTGTCAGGCCGAGGTTGTCGAAAAAGAACTTGAACAGTGGTTTTTGAAGATCACCTCCTACAGCGATCGGCTCCTGAATGATCTGAATTTACTGAGCAATTGGCCTGAGCGCGTCTTGACCATGCAAAAGAATTGGATCGGCAAGAGCTTCGGGGTTGAGATTTTCTTCAAATTGGAAAACGGCGAGATCCTGCGCGTGTTTACGACCAGGCAGGACACGATTTTCGGCGCCACCTATGTGGTCTTGGCACCGGAGCATCCATTGGTTAAGACACTCATCCAAGGCAAGCCGCAGGAAGAGGATATTTTGCGTTTTATCGAAAAAGTCGCCAAAGAAAGCAAGTTGCAGCGTATCGGCACAGATGACAAAAAAGAAGGCAGGTTCACCGGGGCTTATGCCACCAACCCGGTCAACGGCGAAAAATTGCCCATCTGGATTGCTGACTATGTGCTGATGGAATACGGCACAGGCGCCATCATGGCTGTGCCCATGCACGACGAGCGCGATTTTCTCTTTGCCAGAGAAAACAATCTCCCCATGCGGGTGGTTATACAACCCGAAGGCAAAGATCTTGCGGTCGAACAAATGGAACAGGCTTTTGAGGAGGAAGGGGTTTTGGCGAATTCCGGAATTTTCAATGGCGTGCCCAGTCCTCAGGCCAGAAAAAAGATTGCCGTTTGGATGGAAGAGAAGTTCATTGGCAAAAGTACGGTCCATTGGCGCCTGCGCGATTGGCTGGTTTCGCGCCAGCGCTATTGGGGAACGCCCATTCCTGTTGTCTATTGCGATCGCTGCGGCATCGTGCCCGTGCCCGAAGAACAGCTTCCTGTGGTTTTGCCGCAAAATGTTAAATTCACCGGAGAAGGCGGCAGTCCTCTGGCCAAAAGCAAAAATTTCGTCCAGACCAAATGCCCGAAGTGCCGCCAGAAGGCCCGTCGGGAAACAGACACCATGACGACTTTTTTTGATTCGTCCTGGTATTTTTTAAGATTTTGTTCTCCTCACCAGACGCGCGCTCCTTTTGACCAGGGCCAGGCAAAATATTGGATGCCGGTCGACCAGTACATCGGCGGCATCGAGCATGCGGTGCTGCACCTTCTCTATTCGCGATTTTTTACAAAATTTTTCCATGACCTGGGGATGACGGAATCAGAAGAACCTTTTAACCGGCTCCTGACGCAGGGCATGGTCTTGAAAGACGGGGCAGTGATGTCTAAGTCCAAAGGCAACATCGTTGACCCTGATGAGATCATCCGTCAGTACGGCGCCGATACCCTGCGCGTGTTTATTTTGTTTGCCGCGCCCCCGGAAGCGGAACTGGATTGGAGCGACACGGGCATGGACGGCGCCTGGAGGTTTTCCAGCCGCGTCTGGCGCCTGGTCAAAGGCCTGTCGGCAAAGCCTGCCAAGATAGAAGAATCACCCGCGCTGACCGCGCTTGTCAAAAAGCTGCACCAGACGATCAAAAAAGTCACACAGGATATGGAGGGTGGTTTTAAATTCAACACGGCGATTTCCAGCATTATGGAATTGGTCAATGAATTGTATAAATTGAGCCAAGACGAGCAAAAATCGTCTGTCGTCGCCGAGGCGATTTCGGCGATCGTCGTGTTGTTGTCGCCGTTCACACCTCATTTGTGCGAGGAGATGTGGCAGAGCCTGGGGCATAAGCGAACAATTTTTAAGGCCACCTGGCCATCGTTTGACGAAACGAAGCTCGTCGAGCAAGAGTTTACATATGCGGTCCAGGTCAACGGCAAAGTGCGTTCCAAGGTGACCGTCAGCGCAGAGGCCTCAGAGGAACAGATTAAAGAAGCCGCGCTTGCCGATCCGAAAGCCAAAGAGTGGCTCAAAAGCGGAACGGTGCGCAAAATTATTGTCATTCCGCAAAAATTGATCAGCATTGTGGTGGCCTGATGTCTTTGACACACCAAGAACGCAAGGTTCTTATTTTTGTTTCGGCATTATTTGTCCTTGGGCTTTCGTGGAGCTTGTTTGGCAAAAGCACGGGGTGCAATGTTTGT
>JAZDLY010000149.1:0-3087 GCA_043801485.1 Candidatus Omnitrophota bacterium
AGGCAGTAGCTATAGAATCAACGAAAGAACCGATAGATACAAGTTCTTTTAAAGAAGTAAGTTATAGCAATTCGGGGCAGTAGCTCAGTTGGGAGAGCATCACGTTCGCAACGTGGGGGTCGGGAGTTCGAATCTCCTCTGCTCCACCATCCTTTTTTCCTTAACGGAAAAAAGGATGGTGGCATCGCGCAACAATGTTTATTACTATGAACAGCCGCCGCAATTTCACCTTAAGTATTATTTTTCTCATCCTGTTGAGCGTTTTTTCCTTTGCGTTTGCCAAAGAGGCGCTCCATGAAGCAAGTTTCTATGTTAAGCTAGACGACCGCCAGGTCAACTGCGTTCTTTGTCCGAGGCGCTGCGTCATCCCTGACGGCAAGCGCGGATTTTGCGGCGTGCGGGAAAACAATATTGGCACGCTTTATTCTTTAGTTTATGCAAAGCCGTGTTCCCTCCACATTGACCCCATCGAAAAGAAACCCCTGTTTCATGTCCTGCCGGGCGCAAAGGCTTTCTCTCTGGCAACGGTCGGATGCAACCTCAAGTGTAAATTTTGCCAAAATTGGCAGATTTCTCAGGCTGCCCCGGAGGATATCGAAACCAAAAGCTTGTCACCTGAAGAGGTGATTGTGGAAGCCCAAAAAAGCGCCGCGCCCGTAATTGCCTACACATACACAGAGCCGACCATCTATTACGAATACATGTTTGATATCGCCAAGCTTGCTCGGGCTGCCGGCATCAAAAACGTCATGCATTCGGCAGGCTATATCAACGAGGAGCCCTTGCGGCTACTCTGTCCTTATCTAGATGCTGCCAACATTGACCTCAAGGGTTTTAACAACAAGTTTTACACCGAGATGACCTTGGGCAATGTTGAGGATATTCTGAGAACGCTTAGGATATTAAAAGAAGAGGGGGTTTGGGTTGAAATCACCAATCTGATCCTTCCTGGCATCAACGACGACCCGGCAGAAATCAAAAAGATGTGCGAGTGGATTGTGGCAAATTTGGGTGCGAATACACCGTTGCACTTCTCGCGTTTTTGGCCCATGCACAAATTGATGCATTTGTCTCCCACGCCGGTGGCAACTCTGGAACGAGCCAGGCAAATCGCCATGGACGCGGGTCTGGAATATGTCTACATTGGGAATGTGTCTACGGCTGAGGGCGAAAATACCTATTGCCCGAAGTGCGGCAAGGCCGTGATCGAGCGCTCCGGTTATGTTATCACCGCCATCCATATGGTTGATGGTGCCTGCGAATACTGCGGAGAAAAGATTGACGGAATATGGAAGTAATTTTAGGATCGAACAACCCATGAATACAAAAGAGAGACGGTTTTGGCTTGGATTCGAGCAGGACGTTTGCAGGCCGAGCGGGCACGGTGTCCGCCGAAGGCGGACGAGCGAGGCCGTAACTGCAGCAAAGGTTTCCTTCCTTTCAGTCCTTGGCGTTTTGTGCCAAGAAACTCGAGCGAAGACTTTCCTCGCAGGGGAAAGTCTAGCGGTCCTGCTAGAAACAAGACAAAAACGTCTCCTTTGGTTAATATTGTTTTTATTTGTTTTTTGGTTTTTTCCTCTTGTCCATTGCCAGGCGTCGGTGAAAGAGCCGAACGTTGCCGGAGCGTTTTATCCGTCTGATGCCGACGAATTATTGCAGATGATCCAAGGTTACTTAAAAGAAGCAGGTGATGTCAGGACTGAGGGCAGGCCCCTGGCGTTGATTGTCCCGCACGCCGGCTATGTGTATTCAGGACCGGTGGCTGCTTATGGATTTAAGGCATTAGAGGGGATGAGCTTTGAGTGCGTCGTGGTTTTGGCAGCCAGCCATTTTTATCCGTTCCGCGGTGCTAGCGTCTATCAGGAGGGGTTTTTCAATACGCCCCTGGGTTCTCTGGAAATTGACAGAGCTCTGGCAAGGTCCCTGATTGAGGCATCGAACAACCTCTTGGTTTTTAAACCAGAAGTTTTTAACCGCGAGCATTCGCTTGAGGTTGAACTGCCTTTTCTACAAGCAAGCCTTAAACCGGGTTTTAAAATAGTGCCGATCCTTTTGGGCCAGATGGAGTATGAAGAATGTCTGGCCTTGGCTCAAAATTTGGCTCGGGCGATAGGAAAGAGGTCTGTCTTGGTGTTGGTCAGCACAGACCTGTCGCATTTTAAGTCTTATGAGGAGGCAACCGCGCTTGACCAGAGGACCATTGGTTTTCTTAAAAGTTACGACACCGAAGGGCTGTGGTCTGCGGTGGCCGATACCGGTTGGAATGTTTGCGGCATCCGGCCGGTGGTTACAGCCATGCGATATGCCCGTCTGCAAGGGGCCTCGGAAATTCAGGTCCTCAAATATGCAAATTCCGGCGATACTGCCGGCGATAAAACAAGGGTCGTCGGTTATGTGAGCGCCGTCATTGTTCAAAAAAATGATCCTCAGGGAGAGACCGATATGTTGACCAAAGACGATAAAAAAAAGTTGCTTGAAATCGCACGCCGCACCATTGAGGGGCATGTTCAGGGCCGTAAGGCGCCTGAATTCCAGGCCACAAGCCCCGGGTTAGGCCTGCAGCGCGGTGTTTTTGTCACTCTGCATAAGGGCCAGGAGCTGCGCGGTTGCATTGGTTTGTTCGCGTCGAATGACCCCCTGGTCAAGTCCGTTTCCGAGATGGCTATTGCTTCCAGTACTCAGGATTACAGGTTTTCTGCGGTCGAACCGCAGGAGCTTAAAGACTTGACCATCGAAATTTCTGTCTTGAGCGAACCTAGGCTTATCGATGACTGGCGCAAGATCCGGCTTGGCACAGACGGCGTTATCATCAAACGAGGCTTTTCTTCGGGCGTTTTTTTGCCGCAGGTCGCAACAGAAACAGGATGGGACTTGGATACTTTTTTGGGTCAGCTGTGTTCGCAAAAGGCAGGTCTTCCTACGGATTGCTACAAAAACCCCGGCACAAAAATTTACACCTTCCAGGCCGATGTCTTTTCAGAACAAGCACCCTAATGTGCACCGCAGGTGCATTTAGCGTAGTCCTTGTGAGCGTAAGCGAACAAGGACAAGCAATGCAATCCTAATGTGCACCGCAGGTGCATTTAG
>JAZDLY010000015.1:0-2157 GCA_043801485.1 Candidatus Omnitrophota bacterium
CACAAGTTCAAGAACGAAGTGCAACACTTTAGCTATTTGAGACGGTCCGCGCTACAATGCGTGGACTATGAAAAAAACATACAAACAGCTTAATATTTATGAAAGAGAACTTCTATCAATCTTACGAGGAAGAGGCGAATCTTTGCGAGACATCGCCAAAATCCTCAAGCGAAGCCCTTCAACATTGTCCCGGGAACTTCAACGTAACACTCCCGAGATCAGGAAGGGCTGCTATATTCCGCATCGGGCGCAAGCGCGCTGTGAGTCGCGGAATCAATTCTCCCGGGCCCATGCCAGGCTCAAAGACCCTAAAGTCTGGATACTGGTGCGAAGAAAGCTCAAACAAGGCTGGTCGCCTGAGATCATCGCAGGCTGGCTTAAAAACCAGCATCCTGAATTCTTCACGAGCCATGAGACCATCTATCAATGGATCTATCGCTACGAGCGCCATTGGATCGCGGTACTTGTTCGATCGCACCGCAGGCGATTGCCCCGCGGCCATTCTCACCACCACAGAAAGCTCCATGTCCCCGAGAGGATATCAATCAAAGAGCGACCTAAATCAATTCTTGCAAGGCGTCGCATTGGCCACTGGGAAGCCGACACTATGATCTCGAGAAAAAGTCCACAGGCACTGCAAGTCACCGTTGAACGCAAGAGCCGGTATTTCAAGTTGACAAGGCTTACACGAAAAATCAGCCGGCATATGTCGGCAGCCTTGAACCGACGATTGTCCCATTATCCTCAACAGGTCAGGCGCTCGATTACCTACGACAATGGCCCTGAAAATCATGAGCACATGCGCACCAATCGCGTCCTTGGGACACGCTCGTACTTCTGCGAACCTTTTCATAGCTATGAAAAGGGCACCGTTGAGAATACCATCGGTCTTGTGCGACGCTTCTTCCCTAAACAGACCGATTTTGCTACAATTTCAAGGAGCCAGGTTCAAAAAGTTGAGCGCTGGCTTAATCACAGACCCAGAAAATGCCTGGGTTTTAAAACACCAGCGGACGTTTTCAAAAAACATTGTGTTGCACTTCGAAGTTGAATTCAGCAATCCGAATATCGACCCTTCGACGCGCTTTGCTTGCTCGGGGTCGTCCTCAAGCGAAGGCGAAAGACGAAATACGAAACAATATTGCCTGCTCCAAATTCGAATGTCCGAAACTGTTTTGGTCATTTGAAAATTGGGAGTTTCGGTTTTGTTTTGAATTTCGGATTTCAAATTTCGAGTTTAAACACAGGAGGTTGTTTATGCCTTTAGATGTCATTCGTCAAATGGTCTTGGATTCCGGCATGGGATATCTCGCTACCTGCGAAGGGGACCAGCCGCGCGTGCGCGCGATGATGCCCGTCATGCGTGACGACGGGACGTTGTTGGCCGCGACATTTCCCCATACGAGGAAGATCGGCCAGATTGCCAAGAACCCGAAATTTGAGATTTGCTTTGTGGACCGCAAGCTAAGCCATTGCCGTTTTGAGGGGAGGGTTGTGGTCAGCCAGGATGAGGCGCTTAAAGAGGAGCTGTGGAATAAGCAGATGATGCTGCGCTCGTTTTTTGGCGGGCCCCAAGACCCGAATTTTGTCCTACTTGTTTTTAAGCCTACTCGGATCACGGTAATGAATATCGGGGATAAGGATTACAGCGAGGTGAATATTTATGAAACGCGAAAAAATTGACCATAAGAAATTAAAGATCCACGATCCGGTTTTGTGCAAAGAATGCGCTTTGGGTGCGTGCTGCCGTTATGGGGTTGAGGTCGACCTTTTTGAAGTGGCCCGGATTTTAACCGTTCCCTTAGAGATTGCCAGGCCGTGGTTCCATTTTTTGAGGCGGGACAAGCGCTTCCCGTCGGGCTTTGTCTTTGGGACAAACCTGCGTAACCGGCGCTGTATTTTTCAGGCCGAAGACAGGCGGTGCCTGGTTTATTCGGCGCGGCCGCGGTACTGCCGCGAATTTCCGCTGGAAGACAATCGGCGCGCGCCGGACTATCATATATTGTGCCATCGCGCCAAGTCGAAAAAATAAAAAGAAAAACCATGGTTGGGAATAAGACATTCTATAATGAGAAAGAAGCGAGGATGTATGATTACCCCGCACCAGAAAGCCCCGGACTCCTGTCCGGGGATGAAGGTGCCAAGCCCGAAGGGCTT
>JAZDLY010000030.1:0-2861 GCA_043801485.1 Candidatus Omnitrophota bacterium
GGTGATGGCAGAGCGTATTTTGACACTGCGCAAAAGCGGTGTTCACCTGCGGTCGCTGGATCCGCTTGGCAGGCGCACTAAGATCCGCCACAAGGCCGCGGCCTACGTGACATTTTGATATTTTTAGCTTGACAGCAAAGATATCTGTGCTACTATTTTAAAAAAAGTATCACCTAACCTGACCCTAAAGCCATCATGTCCAAGCTCATCCGATTCGGCGTTTCCCTGCCTCAAGACCTCTTGGAAAAATTCGACCGCCTGATCCAGAAAAAGAAATACACCAATCGCTCCGAAGCCATCCGCGATCTCATCCGGGAGGATCTGGTCAAACAAGAGTGGCAGGAGAGAGGCGAGATTGCCGGTACCATCACGATGATCTACGACCACCACCGGCGGGAACTGGTCAATACGTTGACCGACATCCAGCACGATTTCGGCAACATGATCATTTCAACGCAGCATATCCACTTAGACCACCACAATTGTCTGGAGATCCTGGCCGTGAAGGGCAAGGCCAGGCAGGCTCTGGAGTTAGCGGATACGCTCAGGGCCGTCAAAGGGGTTAAGCACGCGACATTGAGCATGACCACGACCGGCACCGGCCTGGATTAGGTGGAATATTTTTTTATCCATTAGTAACACGATTTATATAATCGTAACAAAAATAGTGGGAGGTGGTATGTTGGTCAAGCGTTTGGTTGTTTTGGGGTGCATGGCGTTATTCATTTCAGTTGGCCGGGCCTATGGCAGCGAAGAGACGGCCACGCAGGAAGCGCTCCGACGTTTGGAGGCCAGGGTTGAGGTCCTGGAGAAGAAAGTGGCCGAACAAGACAAATGTCTCAAGGAACAGAAGTCGTGTATTGTGGAACAAGACAAAAAAATTGCCGAATACGAATCAAGGCTGACACAGTTTGATACAGACCTGCATCGGCAGGTTGGCGCACCAATCACAATTGCCGAGGGCCTGACCATCGGCGCAGGCGCCACAATGGTTGTCCAGGGTAGCGACAAAACCAACAGCACTGCCGGAGAGGCAGCTGAGGGCCGCACCGACGCCTCTTATTCAGCGGATATCACGATCGGCAAAGAATTCCGGGATGTCGGCGGAAAGGCGTTTTTGCATCTTGAGGTGGGCACGGGCAATGGACTGGAAGACAACCTGACGCTTTACTCAAATGTCAACCGCGACGCCGACAATGACAACAATGTCCGGCTGACGGAGCTGTGGTATGAACAAGTTTTTCTGCGGGGCAAGGTTGCCGCGACATTCGGCAAATTAGACCCGACGGCCTATTTCGATAACAACGACGGGGCCAATGACGAAACCACTCAGTTTTTGGCTAGGATCTTCCGCAATTCTGCCACGATAGAATTTCCGGATAACACCGCCGGCGTGCGCATGGCTTATGCGCCTCTGATGTGGCTGGAATTCGGATACGGCATTTTTGATGCCGACAGCGATTGGGAGAAAATCGGCGATAACCTGTTCAATATCAGCCAGGTAACGTTCAAAACAAAACTCTTTGATTTGCCCGGCAACTACCGTTTCCTGGCCTGGCATAGCAATCTTAGCCACACCAAGTGGCTCGACACGGCGCAAACCAAGGAAGAAGCCTTTGGCGCGGCCTTGAGTTTTGACCAGAAAGTGGATGACGTCACAACCGTCTTTGTGCGCTACGGTTGGCAGGATCCACGCGTCTATAATCCGGACCTTATGGCAACCGGAGATTTCAATTATTCGTTGAAGCAGTCCTGGAGCGCCGGGCTTCAGGTGGAAGGCAAACCTTGGGGCAGGGACAACGACGTGCTTGGTTTTGCCGTCGGTCAGGTTTTCCCATCGGATGATTATAAAAAAGCAGGGTCGTTGAGCGTTCCCGCGCCTGCGGCAAAGACCGAAGGGCATCTTGAGGCCTATTACAGAATCCAGGTCAATGACCACTTGTCCATAAGCCCGGATCTGCAGTACATCTGGAATCCGTTTGGCAAGGATGCCGGGGATGACATAGGTGCTATTTTTGTCGGCGGCACACGCGTGCAAGTTGATTTTTAGAGGAGGTTTTTATGCATATTCCTGACGGATATTTGGGGCCCGCGACCAGCGGGGTGATGGTGGCGGTCATGCTGCCTGTTTGGGCCATAGCCTCGCGCAAGGTCAAGCGAACTCTGAGTACAAAACAGGTACCGATGCTGGCTATTGCGGCGGCTTTTTGTTTTGTGATCATGATGATCAATGTGCCGATTCCCGGCGGGACCACGGGGCATGCGGTTGGCGCAGTCCTGGCGGCTATCCTTTTGGGACCGTGGGCAGCCTGTATTGCGGTGACCGTTGCCTTGGTTATTCAGGCTTTGCTTTTTGGCGACGGCGGCATCACAGCCATCGGCGCCAATTGTTTTAATATGGCGTTTGTCGAAGTGTTTGCAGGGTATTACCTCTATAGGCTCATCAGTGGAAGATCGGCTCCTGTTTCGGCAAGACGCATTCTTGCAGCCGGTATTGCCGGGTATGTGGCTTTGAATATTGCCGCATTCACCACCGCGGTGATGTTTGGCATTCAACCATTATTGCACAGGCTTGCCAGCGGAGAATCCCTGTATTGTCCTTATGGTTTGAACGTCGCGATTCCTGTCATGCTGGGAGAGCATTTGCTTGTTTTCGGCTGGGTGGAAGCTGTTGTGACAGCTTTTGTTGTCAAGTATTTGCAGAAACAGGGGGTGGCTGGATGAAAACCACAACGAAATTATGGATCGGGATTGGGGTTTTGGCATTGTTTTCTCCCTTAGGGTTATTTCTTCCGGAGGTTTTCAAGGCAGGCGATGCCTGGGGAGAATGGGGAACAAAGAGAATCCAAGAACTCATCGGC
>JAZDLY010000048.1:0-2580 GCA_043801485.1 Candidatus Omnitrophota bacterium
ATGAAGAACGGCTTGTCCTTGTTCGCTTGCGCTCACAAGGACTGCGCTAGATGCACCTGTGGTGCATATTAAGGTGCTTGATTTGTGCTGATACTCATTTAAAGGAGGCTTAATGAAGCTGGATGATTTGATGGTTTCGCGGGCAATCCTGGACACATACCATGATAAACTTAAAAGTTCTCTGGACGTCGACGTGGCTGTGGTCGGCGGAGGCCCGGCGGGCCTCATGGCGGCGTTGCGCCTGGCGCAGAAAAAAATCAAAGTCAGTCTTTATGAACGCAAGTTGTCCCTCGGCGGTGGCATGTGGGGCGGCGGCATTATGTTCAACAAGATTGTTGTTCAGGAAGAGGCCAGGTCCATTTTAAAAGAGCTGGGTGTGCGCCTCCAGCCCTATAAAAAAGGTTATTATGTCGCTGATTCGCTGGAGACTGTGGGAGCTTTGGTTTACCAGGCAGCGCACGCCGGTGTTTTGATCTTCAATCTCATGAGCGTTGAGGACCTCAAGGTGGACAAGAACAATATTCCCAACGGCCTGGTCATCAACTGGTCGAGTGTGGATCTGGCCAATTTGCACGTGGATCCGATCACCATCGGCGCCAAGTTTATTCTGGAGGCAACGGGGCATGCCTGCGAAGTGGCGCATATTGTTTTAAAGCGCATCGGCAAGAAGCTCACTACCCCGACCGGCGACATTGTGGGCGAAGGGTCCATGAACGCCGATGTCAGTGAGAGGGCTATTGAGAAGAACACCAAAGAGTTTTATCACAACATCTATGCGGTCGGCATGGCGGCCAACGCCATTTTCGGCGAAAAGCGCATGGGGCCTATTTTTGGCGGCATGCTTCTGTCCGGCCAGAAGGCAGCAAGCCTGGTGGCCCGGCGTCTGGGCAAATCCAAGTGAGACAAAATCGTTCGCACGCTCTGCTTTTTTTGATGGTCATCGGCATCACGTTCTTCTTTGTTGTTTGTGTTCAGGGAGCTACAGAAAAACGCATGGAAAATAAAACATCCATTCGATTGCCGCCTCCGCGCACAACCGGAGGCATCAGTGTTCAGGACGCCCTCACTCGGCGAAGATCCGTCAGGAAGTACGCGGCAAAGCCTTTGACGATCGAGGCGCTCTCCAGGCTTCTCTGGGCAGCTCAGGGCGTTAGCGATTCGCGGGGCTTGAGGACCGCGCCCTCTGCCGGAGCCCTGTATCCTCTGGAAACATATGTGGCTGTAGGAGACCTGACAGGGTTGTCTCCCGGTCTTTATAAATATGAACCTAATGGCCATCTCTTAAAGAGAGTTTCCGAAGGCGACCTGCGTCTGCGGCTGGCCGTTGCCTGCTCAGGGCAGAGCTGGATTAAGCAAAGCGCGGCTATTATTATTTTCTGCGGCGTCTATGAGCGCACCACAAAAAAATACGGTCGTCGGGGTTTACAGTATGTTCATATGGAAGCAGGGCATGCGGCAGAAAATTTGAGCCTGGAGGCTGTGTCGATGGACCTGGGCACTGTTGTCGTGGGTGCCTTTGATGACGAAGAGGTCAAAGATGTCTTATCGCTGCCTGCCGAAGAAACACCGTTGTGCCTGATGCCCATTGGGGCAGTTCGTTAGTTTAACCTTTTTTAATAAGAGGAGGATGTATGCCTATTAGAAGCATTGAAGTTATTTGTCGTCCGTGCCCGAAGTGCAAAAGCTTAACAGAAGAAATTCAGCAAGCCATCAAACAGATTGAGAAGATAAGGAAAACAACCATTATTTATGAATTTAAACACACGATTGATTTAAGGGATATCACAAAGTACAGCCTAAACCCTTCGCAGATACCCGCTATTCTTATCAATGGCCTTGTTGAATTTGCCGGGAGGGTAGATCCCACCTTGCTTAAGAATAGGCTCGAGCGTATTCATTTTTCAGGATAAAAAATGCGTGCTAAAGGAGGGTTTCTATGAAAAATATAGTCAGAATTTTATGCTTGATATTTATCGCGGCTCATGCAAGCGGTTGCGCGGCATTGGATCGCAGCAGACGCCTTGAAAACCAGATGGCTGATCTCAAGGGTCAGCTGGCGGAATGCCAACAGCAGAAAGATTCAGAATTGGATAGAGCCATGAGAAAGCTGGAGGTAAGCCTTGGCAAAGAGCTCAAAGACACCAAGGCAAGGCTCGAGATGACCGAACGGGGCCTGGTGATTACCTTTTTGGCCGAAGTCTTTTTTGATTCCGGAAAAGACGCGATCAAGTCGCAGGGCAAAAGCGCCTTGAACAAGGTCGCGGAGATTTTGAACAAGGATGTCCCGGAGTCCAAGGTTGCCGTCGAAGGCCACACCGATGCCGACCCCATCAAATACTCCGGTTGGAAATCGAACTGGGAATTGTCGTCTGGCCGCGCCCTGGCGGTGCTGCATTATTTCGTCGATGACTGTCAGGTCAAGCCGGAGAGGCTTTGCGCCAATGCGTACGGCGAGTTCAGTCCTGTTGCGGACAACGAGACTGTAGCCGGCAAGCAAAAAAACAGGAGGGTAGAGATCGTCATCCTGCCCAAGCTTGCGAAAAAGACCTTGGATTGATCAGGACCGTCATTTCGCAAAGT
>JAZDLY010000055.1:0-23108 GCA_043801485.1 Candidatus Omnitrophota bacterium
TGGTCTAAAGACTCTTTTGCGCCGAACAGACCTGTAGCATCTATGTCAAGTGCTGCTCGTTTGGGCATGATAAAGGTGGTCGATCCACTCCCTCAACCCCATGCCTAATCACTTCGCAGATTACAAACAGATGACGATGGAAATCAGCTCGTAGCCACGGGATAAATTCGGCCATATAGCTTACGTTCGCTAACGCTCCGTAAGTTATGGCCTCATTTAATAAAAATCCCCGCTTTGCCGTCGGCTAGGTGGTTTGAACCCAAGGTTCAGGTGGGTGTCCTCTCAGCGGCCCTCGGGCGCGCGTGAAGGTGGACTCCCTTGAGATTAATGTTGGTTCAATAATCATCAATCGCCGACGCACACGGCAGGGATTTAAGATTTCCTGTCTCCAAGAACAGTATAACACGGTTGCCTTTTGTGTTCAAGGCCGGGGGATCAGCGCAAAGTCACGGAAAGCTCTGCGGCGAGGCGATCAAGGATTTTTTGGTGGACGGGATTGATTTCCGCGTCGGTGAGCGTTTTGTCGTCACAGCCATATTCTACGGAAATGGTCAAGCCCGTCTGACCTTTCGGAATCTCTTTGCCTTGATAGCGCTCCACAAGCGTGACACTTTTTAAAAGCTCCCTGGCCTGGCGCTGGATCAGGGCCTTGATCGCCGCATAGCTGGTCTCTTTGTGCGCCAGCAGGCTGATGTCTCTTGAGATCGAAGGCGTTGATGCGATCGGCTTAAATACTTTTTTCAAGTTTACGGCGTTAGCCAAATCCTCCAGCATGAGCTCCGCCACAAATATATTTTCTTTAGCCTTGATGCCCCAAGCTTTTTTTACCGCCTCGGCAACCTGTCCTGCGCGCCCAACAGGTTTTCCTGCGACCATGATCCGGCAACCCGTCGAGCTTTGAGCGAAATCTTCTGCCTGAGGATTGAGCGCAAAGTCCGCAATCTGCAGCTCCTCGAACACCGTTTCCAACACACCCTTGAGATCAAAGATCGAATAGCCCCGCGATGCTTTCTGCCAGGAATTCCTTTTCGCTCCGACGAGCGCAACCCCAAGACACAGGCGCTCGGCGCCGGAGACAAACACGCGACTGATTTCAAAAAGCTCTAAATTTTTTTGGCTGCGGTTCATGTTGAGCGCAACACAACCTAAGAGCGAGGGCAAAAGCGTCGTGCGCAACAAGGCATAATCCTGGTTCAAAGGATTTTCCAGACTCAGCGCGCCCCCGGCCGCGGGCATGCCGGTCTTGCGATAATCTTCCTCGCTGACCAGGCTATAGGTGATGGCTTCTTTCAGGCCGCATGACACAAGCGCATTTCTGCATGTCTGCTCAATGCAGTCCAGCAAAGACAACGTTGCAACATTATCTGCGCTTGGCTTGATGGCCGCAGCTGTCAGGGGAATTTTATCATAGCCATAAACTCGCGCGATCTCTTCTGTGATGTCTTCGGCAAGCGCAACATCGCGCCGGAAAGACGGAACCGTGATCTCAAAAACAGCTTTTGTTTTTGCCTTAACACCGAACCCGAGCTTTTCCAAAATCTGTCGCACCTGTTTAGGCGCAATTTTTATACTCAGAATATCTTGTATCTTATTGATATCAATGGGGATTCGTCTTTGCTGAAATTCTGTCTTTTGGCCTGCGCGTGTCTTCATAACAACCTCTGCCCCGCACAATTCGCAAATGAGACGGGCGGCCATCTCAGCCCCTTCTTTGACCGTGAGCAAATCAACACCCCGCTCAAAACGATAAGAGGAATCGCTGGCAACCCCCAAAAATCTGCTGGCGCGGCGAATGAGCACAGCGTCAAAGCAGGCGGACTCAAGCAAAATATTCTTTGTGGTTGCGGTCACTTCTGTGGCCTGGCCGCCCATGACGCCGGCCACGGCAACGGGTTTCTGGCTGTCTGCGATGACCAGGATGTCCTTGTTTAATTTTTTCTCAGTGCCGTCGATGAGAGTGATTTTCTCGTTGTCGCGGGCCCGCCGCACGACAATGGCCTGGCCGCCGAGCTTATCCAAATCAAAGGCGTGCAAAGGCTGACCCAAGGCCAGAAGGCAGTAATTGGTGATGTCGACAACATTGTTGACCGAGCGAATTCCAAGGTCTTCGATGCGTTTTTTCAACCACGGCGGCGAGGGGCTGACGCGGACGTTGCGGATAACGGTTCCGTGATAAACGCTGCAGCCTTTTTTGTCGTCGATGCGAACGGTGACTGTGGAGGAATCTTTCTTTTTGGTTTGACGATGGACCGTGGACTGTGGACTATGGACGGGTTTTTTTAATTTCCCGCCCGTAAACGCAGCGACTTCCCGCGCAATGCCGCGCACGCTCAAAAGGTCCGGACGGTTGGACGTAATTTCTAAATCAAACACCCAATCGTCGGCGAGATTCTCAAGGCTCGCCACGCTCAAGCCCGCCATGGTCAGGCGATCTGCCAGCTCCTGCGGCTTGAGCGTCACGTCCACAAATTCCTTAAGCCAAGAATAAGTAATCTTCATTCCATCATTCCTAAAATTGTTCCAAGAACCTTATGTCGTTCTCAAAAAACAGGCGGATGTCGGCGATACCGAACTTGAGCATCGCAATGCGCTCGACACCCATGCCAAAGGCAAACCCGCGCCATTGCCGAGAATCATAGCCAACGGATTCAAACACGTGCGGGTGGATCATGCCGCAGCCGAGGATTTCAATCCAGCCGCTCCTCTTGCACACAGAGCACCCCTGGCCGCCGCAAATGATGCAGGAAATGTCGACTTCCGCCGACGGCTCTGTGAACGGGAAAAAACTCGGTCGGAAACGAATGCGCGTCTTGACCCCGAACATCTCCCGGGCAAAGGCCAACAAAACGCCCTTAAGGTCCGAGAATCGGATGTCCTTATCGACGGCAAAGCCTTCGACCTGATGGAACATAAATGAGTGTGACGCGTCCACCGCATCGGGCCGATACACCTTGCCCGGCACCACGATGGCCAAAGGCGGCTTTGCGGCCTTCATGGCCCGGATCTGACCCGGTGATGTGTGGCTGCGCAATAATAGTCGACGGTCCGCAGTCGACGGTCCACGGTTATTCTGTGGTCCATGGTCTGTGGACTGTGGACTTTTTATGTAAAAAGTATCGAAGGCGTCTCTGGACGGATGTTCCAGGGCGATGTTGAGCGCTTCGAAATTATTGTATTCCGTCTCGATCTCAGGGCCTTGGAAAATTTTAAACCCGAGGCGCTGGAATGTCGTGCAGATCTCGAGCCTGACCTGTGTCAAAGGGTGTGTCTTCCCGCAAAGGCTCCGCTTGCCGGGAAGGGTCAGGTCAACAAACGCCTCCGGGCCCCCTGCCGAGACTCTCGTCGAGAATTCCTGTTCTTTTGCCGACAGCAATCCGGCGAGCTCACCCTTTAGGGCGTTGACGTCTGCCCCATAAGCCTTGCGTTCCTCCGGAGGCAACGTCGGGATTTTCGACATCAAATCCTGCAGAACCCCTTTGCGGCCAAGATATTTAACCCGCAGGGATTCCAGAGACTGCCGATCCTGGCAGGACTCTATTTCCGCCTTCGCCTGGTTTGAATAATGTGTGCGATCAAAAGACATGCCAATACTCCCAAGAGCCACAACACTGCGACTATTTTTTTCTTAACGAGAATTTCGGACCGGTTCATCCCCCGCCGGAGAATCTCGGTCTCCATGGCGTGGATGTCCATGGCGCCGCCGTGCTCGGCACACGAACGATGAAAGATCCCTTTCACATAGACGTTGTCGCCGCTTGTTTTGTAATTTCCTAAAAATTCAATGCGCTCTGCCAAGGGTGTTGGTAACCAAATACTGACGGCATTCTCGCCGTCATGGAGGCTCACCCAGGCATAATCATCCCTTTTGAGAATCTCGCCGATCGCCTCCCCGATGTATTCCACGGGATGACCGTCAAAGCTTCCGGCGTTTTCCAAAAGCTGTTTTGACGGCACGGCAGCTTCGGCAACGCGAGCCGCGCCGAATGTCGCAGCAAAAAAAAGAAACCAACAAAGCCATTTTTTTGCCATCATCTTCCCCGAAGGCAAGAAATCATGAAACCGCCCAAGACCAACACCGAGATGAACTCCAAACGTCCAGCCCACATCTGAAGGATATAGGTTACCTTGAGCACAGCCGGCATTCCGGCCTGCGTGATGCCGCACGACAGGCCCACGTTGGCAGCCGCCGACGTGGATTCAAAAAGTGAATACAAAAACGGGTGCCCGAAGAAACACCCGATGACGGCTCCGATCAAAAAAAGCATGATGTAGGCCAGCGCGATCAACAGCGCCGAGCGCACCTGCTTGTCATCCAAAAACAAATCGCGCAGGTGCCTGAACCTTGTCCTGATGACAGAAGACTCCGGGCTCAAAAACCGCTTGATGTCTTCTTTGAAGGCTTTGGCGATGATGCCAATTCTCAAACATTTGATGCCGCCGGTGGTAGAACACACGCTGGCGCCGAACCCCATGGCCAGAATAATGCCGATCAAGGCCAACGAACTCCATTCGGCCATAAAAGCAGGCGCGCATATAGACTGAAATCCTGTGCCGGTATGCGCGGAAATCACCTGGTACAATCCCCGACGGACGAGCGCGAAGGCGTCGGGGTAAATATGCCACTTCGCCAGGCCCACGGCCACCAAAATCGTCACAAGCGTCAAGGTCACAAAAAAGGTCCGGATTTCGATATCGCGCCATAATTCCCGCTTGCGACCGGTCCAGATCGCGTAATGCAGATTAAAATTGATACCGCCCCAAATCATCAGAATAACGGTTGCCAACTCGTAAAAAGCGCTTTGATAATACATCACGTTCTGGGACTGGGGCATAAAACCGCCGGTGTCAAAGGCTGCCATGAAATTACAGAGTCCGTGGAATACGGCCTCGCGCACCGACATCCCGACAGACCAGATGCCGCAGGCCGCCAAGAGGGCAGCGCCCAGAACCAGATAAACAAAACTCACA
Organism: Candidatus Omnitrophota bacterium; assembly: GCA_043801485.1. Classification (GTDB taxonomy): domain Bacteria; phylum Omnitrophota; class Gorgyraeia; order Velamenicoccales; family Velamenicoccaceae; genus JAZDLY01. Next base: position 4,969 of record JAZDLY010000055.1, read on the forward strand.
AGCCAGATAAATTTGGCGGTTTCAATGACATTGGGCATGATTTTTTCGTCGCGGCCTTCGCCGACATAGAGCCGAAAAGCCCCGGGGCCGCCCTTGATGAGAAAAGAAAGCGCGACGATAATAATGCCCTGGCCGCCCAGAAACATCAAAAGATGCCGCCACAGGTTGGCCGCGTGGGAAAGGTGGTCTAAGTCCTGAACCAGCACCAGGCCCGTTGTCGTAAGCCCGGACATCGCTTCAAAACAAGCATCAAGATAGGACGTCCAGTGGCCGCTTAAGTACAGTGGCACGGCGCCCAAGAACATGCAGACGACCCAGGATAGCGAGACAACCACCATGCCGTGCATCCAGCGCATCTCGGCTTTTGCAGACAAACCGGCGATTTCAACCAGGGCGTAGCCGACGCAGACAGACAGCATCAGACCGATTAAAAAATCAATGGCGGGCACGCGCTCGCCGAACATAACCGCAACGGCAAACGGCAAGGCCATCGTCATCCCAAAAGCCAGAACGATTTTTCCTAAGAAGTGAGCTATGATCCGCAGATCCTTGGACTGAGGCCTTAAGATCATCTGTATATAAGGTAAATAAGAAGACAAACCGAGGATGCCCAACCAATCACCAAGAGGGCAAAGAACGCTTCAAACCAAATGCCGGCAACGATATCCGTGATGGCTTTTTTGGTCATCCGATTTCTCCGAGAAGCGCATGGAGCAGTTGCTGTTCGTTCTCGATCATGGTTAAGGCAATGATGTCGTCGCCAGGCTCCAGGGTTGTGTTGCCCTTGGGAATAATCACTTCATCTTTGCGGATGATCGAGACCAGCACCGAGTTGGGAGGCAGCGTTATTTCCGCGAGGTTCTTGTGGATCACGGGCGCATCCGGCGTCAGGTCGACGCGCACGATGGCGAGCTTGCCCCGTTTGAAGCTCATGAGGTTGACAAAATCGTTAAACGACGCCTCCTCTTCAACAATCTTGGCAATGATTTTTGTTGCGTCAATGGGAACATCCACACCCAGTTCGTTGAACGTGTGTTCGTTTTTGGGATCGTTAACGCGGGCCACGGTCCGTCTAACCTTGAATTTTTCCTTGGCCAGCTGGCAGATCACAAGATTGTCTTCGTCTTCACCGGTCACGGCAGCCAAGACGTCGGCCCGTTCAATCCGGGCCTCCTGGAGGTAGCGTGGGTCACACGCGTCGCCATTGATGATGATCGCATCCAGGCCTTCGGCGAGCTCATAACAAACCCCCTTATCTTTTTCAATAAGCACAACCGTATGCTTGTCCTCAAGCAGACGCATGGCCAAGAAATGTCCCACTTTCCCCGCTCCGGCGATAATGATGTACATATTACTCTCCCGCGTAAGGGCGCTCAAGCCCAAAGAGCTTCTTGATCTTGCGGATGCTCCCCATGCGCACAATGCCCTGAACCTTATCCCCTTCTTCTAAGGCTGTGTCCGGCAGGGGGATGATCACGTCGCTGCCGTGCGCATCGCCGCCTTTGATCACCGTGACAATAAGGAATTCGTTGGCAACGGTGAGCTCCGAGACTTTCTTGCCCGCCACGCCGACGTTAATGTCGAGTTCAATCACGCCCAGGTCCCCGGTCTCGATCAAAAAGCTCGAGAGGCGCTCATCGATCAATTTGTCTCGAATCATGGAGGCAAACAGCACGGTCCCGCTCAAAATCTCCAGTCCCAGCGTTTCGTAAATGTGGGCCCGTGCCGAATCGTAGACCCGCGCGATGACGCGCGGCACCTTGAACATCTTCTTGGCAATCTGCGAGGCCATGATATTCGTGTTGTCGCCGTTGGTCAGGCTGCAGAAGGCGTTGGCTTTTTCAATGCCCGCCTCGCGCAACACATCCAGCTCAAAGCCGTTGCCGACAATCGTCAGGCCGTTGAACGTCGTGCCCAGACGCTTGAACGCCCCTTGATCTTTATCAATAACAACAACGTTGTGCCCTTCTTCGGAAAGCAAGGTCGCAACCTGAGCACCGACGCGGCCGCAGCCGACAATAATAATATACATGCGTTCGCCTCTTTGTTGTGGCGTTCTCCCGCCCCCTACCCGCGGGCGATGTCCGCCAGCTTCTTAAACGCCGTCGGGTCGTGGATGGCCATGTCCGACAAAACTTTTCGGTCCAGCGCCACTTGCGCCTTTTTCAAACCAGACATGAACACCGAATACGACAGCCCGAGTTCGCGGCACGCCGCGTTGATGCGGACAATCCATAAGGCGCGGATTTCCCTCTTTTTTGCCTTGCGGTCGCGCGTGGCATACATCATGCCCTTGGCCAGCGACTCTCGCGCGATACGGTAGCGCCGCGAGCGAGCGCCCCATTGCCCCTTGACCGCTTTCATAACGCGACGCTTGCGGCGGCGCGTGGAAACACTGTGTTTGATTCTAGCCATACGGCAACATCCTCCTGACTGCATGAATGCTCGATCTACTGACGAGCGCGGCTTTTCTTAAACGCCTTTTGCGTTTCTTGGTCTTGTGCGTCAACAAATGACCTTTGTTGGCCCGCGTCCTTTTGAACTTGCCTGTGCCTGTGCGTCGGACGCGCTTGGCCAGCGATTTGTTCGTTTTTAGCATAATGACTCCTTTTTACCTAAACTATATTAAAAGCCCTTATCTTTCATCCCGATGCCCAATCGCTCCCGCCTTCGCGGGATTTCACCAAAAAAGGACCTTATGGTGTTCAATTCGCAGGCGCGGGAGATTCATCCTCGACACCACCCTTGAAAATTTTCATAGGAATGTGTCAAGGATAAGCTCGGACTCATAACTTGCGTCGCCTTTGGCTCCCTGCCTACCGGCAGGCAGGCGCAAATTATGTCCTCGCTTATTTTGGAGCGACGACTAAGGTAATGAAACGGCCCTCTAAGAGCGGCCCGTGCTCGACGACGCCGTTGCCCGCTACATCGGCGACAAAACGATCAATGATCCGGCGACCGATGTCGCGGTGGGCCATTTCCCGGCCGCGGAACATCAACGTTACCTTCACCTTGTCGCCGTCTTTAAGAAATTCCAGACAATGGCGCAGTTTGATGTCGTAATCGTGCTCTTCGATATTGGGCTTGACGCGAATTTCTTTAAGGTGGAACTGCTTCTGGTGCTTCTTGGCTTCGCGTTCCCGCTTTTCCTGCTCGTATTTGTATTTGCTGAAATCCATAATGCGGCAGACCGGCGGCTTCACCTGGGCTGCCACTTCGACGAGATCAAGCTCCTGCTGCCGGGCCAAATCCAACCCCGAGCGCACCGACACAATCCCAAGCTGTTCGCCGTTGGGTCCGATCACGCGGACCTCCGGGGCGCGAATCTTATCGTTGACTCTGACATATTTTTTGATACGACCACCTCCTTCAATGAGCGCACAATTTACGCAACGTCTGTAAACGTAAATTGTCTGCGCGAATCAAGCACCTTGGTGTGCACCCAAGGTACGTTTAGCGAAGTCCTTGACGCTTTCCTCTGAATATTCTTTTAGGTAGGCGTCAAGGATCTCCACATTAAACCTTTTGTTCTATTTCCTGCGTCGCCCGTTCGATAAAATCTCCGACTTTCATGACACCCAGATCCCCCTTGGCTTTGCTTCTCACGGAAACACTCCCAGACGCCGCCTCACGACCGCCGATGACAAGCATATACGGGATTTTCTGAAGCTCAGCGTTGCGAATTTTTTTATTCAAAGTCTCCGACGAGGCATCAAGACCAACGCGGATATTTTTTGCTTTCAACTGAAGCTCAACGTCCCTGGCAAAAACTTCAGCATCCTCTTTCAAGGCAATGATCACCACCTGCTGCGGTGAGAGCCACAGCGGAAACTGCCCGGCATAATGCTCGATGAGAGTGCCGATGAACCGCTCCAGGCTGCCAAAGATAACGCGGTGGAGCATCACCGGCCGCCGCTCTTTGCCGTCGGAGGCAATATACGCCAGGTCAAATTTCTCCGGAAGGGCAAAATCGCACTGGATCGTGGCGCACTGCCAGGCCCGGCCGATGGCATCTTTTAATTTGATGTCGATCTTCGGGCCGTAAAAAGCCCCGTCGCCTTCGTTGATATCAAAGGCCAGCCCTTTTTCCTCTAGAGATTCTTTTAAGGAGCGTGTTGCCAGTTGCCAGTCCTCGTCCGTGCCGATAGACTTCAGCGGCCGGGTGCTGAGCTCAATTTTGAAATCTTTGAAGCCGAACAACTTCATGGCATCAAACACAAAATCAATGACGTCTTTGATTTCGGATTTCACCTGCTCTGGCAGGCAAAAAATATGCGCATCATCCTGAGTAAAACTGCGCACGCGAAGCAATCCGTGCAACACGCCGCTTTTTTCATGCCGGTACACGGTGCCCAATTCAAAGAGCCGAAACGGCAACTCCCTGTAACTGCGTAACTTAGATTTGTAAATCAAAATGTGGCCCGGGCAATTCATGGGCTTGACCGCATACTCTTGGTCATCGATTTCAAACACGTACATATTCTCGCGGTAATAGTCCATGTGGCCGGATGTATGCCACAAACTTCCCTTGAGCACATGGGGAGTCACAACCATCTGGTAGCCACGGCGCAGATGTTCCTCTTTTTCATAGGTCTCTAAAATATTTCTCAACACCGCGCCCTTGGGATGATAAAACACCAGGCCCGCGCCGGCTTGCTCATGATAGATATCAAAAAGCTCCAATTCTTTGCCGAGCTTGCGGTGATCGCGCTTTTTGGCCTCTTCCAAAAACGTCAGGTATTTGTCTAAGTCCTTTTGATTTTCAAATACCGTGCCGTAAATGCGCTGCAGCATGGGGTTGGTCTCAATGCCATGCCAGTAAGCGCCGGCAATGGACAAGAGCTTGAATGCCTTGAGCTCGCCGGTCGAGCCGATATGCGGACCGCGGCACAGATCCAGGAATCCGTCGCCTGTTTTATAAATAGAAACTTTATCGTCGGGAATTTCCCTAAGCAAATCCAGCTTATAGGTCTCCCCCATTTTCTCAAAGAGCTTAACAGCTTCACTCTTGCTGAGTTCCTCGCGCTTGAAGACGATATTTTTCTCAACGATTTCGCGCATCCGGCCTTCGATCTTTTCCAAATCCTGCGGCTCGAACGGTTCCTTTTTATCGAAGTCGTAATAGAAGCCGTCGTCGATCGACGGGCCGATGCCCAATTTGGCATCCGGCCAAAGCTCTTTGACCGCCTGGGCCATGACGTGCGAACAACTATGTCGTAAGGTTGATAAGTCCATTATGTCTGAAACTTAAAACTACGCACACGCCTTTCCAGCTGTTGATCAACCCAAGTCTTTAACTTATAGTTGTGAACCTGAATTCTGGCTATGCCAAATCTTGATTTCTGATTCTCTGCCTTGCTTCTTTTGTCCGTATGCGGAGTAATGGAAATGCGCGACGGATGAATCTTTAACATTTTCACCCAAAAAGCCCTCGCTCCATTCTTATCAAACCTTTTGTACAGCTGCACATAAAGCGTCATTTTGTTTTCATCCAAACCACAAATTTGTCGCAAAAATTTCGCGAACAATTGCAACATTCGATAATCTAAGTTCGCAATCTCAACAGAATGTTTATTCGTCCTGTGCCCTTCGGCCCAGTAAAGCATCAAGCTCGCCAACAACAGTTCATTTTCCTTCGCAGTCAAATTCTGCTTGATGCGAAAAGGGTCGCCATTCGGATTATGCTTAACATAGGCACTTTCGCGCCGCGAGCGTCTTTTAATGTTGTGTCTTTTAAGCCAGTAATAAACCTTCGGCTGTGTTGTACGGCACCGTCGGGCAACTTCCATCATGGACAATTTGTCATGCAAATATAATTTGCGCAGCGTCCTTTTGTCCATCGTAAAAATCAAAATGGGCGGTACTGGACTTTAATGAGGCCGCAACTTATGGAACATCGGTGAACATAAGTTGCATGGCCGAATTAATCCCTGCAGCTGCGAGCAGATTTCGACAGAAATCTGCGAAGCGCCTAGCTGCGGGGATGAACCTGTTTTGCGCTTCTGTCTATTGATTGCGCAGGTGCGCGAATTTTCAATGGGCGGTACTGGACTTGAACCAGTGGCCCCTACCATGTCAAGGTAGTACTCTAACCAACTGAGCTAACCGCCCGGATTCCTCCCAATTTTTAATGGGCAAGGAGGGAGTCGAACCCTCACGGCCTTACGGCCAATTGATTTTAAGTCAATCGAGTATGCCATTCCTCCACTTGCCCAATCGTGCAACAGCCAAGCCGCTTTTCGTTCAATGAGCAAAATTGGAGGCGACGAGCGGATTTGAACCGCTGCATAGTGGTTTTGCAGACCACTGCCTTTCCACTTGGCTACGTCGCCAAATCTATCTCAAATAGCCCAACGCTAGCCGCACGATGTCTTCGACATCGCTCATCCGGCCCAGGCCCTCCCTGCCGCAGGCGAGCCTGCCTTTGACAGGACCGATGAATTTCACGCCATTCTTTTTGAGCCGTTCGATGTTGTCGGCAATGACCTTGTTGGCGTACATGCCGTCGTTCATCGCCGGCGCGATCACAACCGGCGCCTTGGTCGCCACAACCGTGCACGTCAGAAGGTCGTCGCAGATGCCGCAGGCCAATTTCCCGATGACACACGCCGTTGCCGGCGCAATCAACACCAGGTTCGCCGAATCGGCCAGAGACACGTGTTCAATATCCCAGGCCTCCGGGGTTTCAAACATGCCCTCGTAAACTTTGTTGCCGGAAAGCATGGCCAGCGTCAGAGGCGTGATAAATTCCTTGGCCTCTTTGGTCATGACCACGCTCACATCACAGCCTTTTTGCACAAGCCGGCTTACAAGCTCTGCGGATTTAAACGCCGCGATGCTTCCCGTGACCCCGAGAATAATTTTTTTCTTTGAGCTCACGAGTCCTTCTTTTCTTCTTTTGCCTTGCCGAGAGAAACCTTGGCCTCTGCAATTTCCCTCAGGGCCAGCGTCGTCACCTTCAGGTCTTGCGGAGCTTCGATCAACCTCGCCGCCCCGTCGGCCAACTCAATGGCCCGACGCGCCGACATCATTACCAGTTTGTACATGCTGCCATCGCTTTTATCGATGAGCTTTTCCAGCGGAACGTAAGACATGCTCCTCCTTCAATGAGCACATAATTTACGGAAACGTTAGTAAACGTAAATTATCTGTGCGAATTAATCCTTGACACTTTCCTATGAATAATTTTAGGTAGGTGTCGAGGACACCTCCTTTACTTGCTTGCCAAAATCTCCTTAAGTTCTCCCAGCGCGCGCGCAAAGCGATCATTGACCACCACGTGGTCGTAGGTCTTGGCGCACGAAAACTCCATTTTAACTCGCCGGAGTCTTTTTTGTATATCTTTTTTGTTTTCCGTAGAGCGCTTGCGCAAACGCCGCGTCAGGTCGCCGAGCTTCGGCGTTGCGATAAAAATAGAAACAGCCTTGCCTTTGAGCTGCCGACGCACCGTCCGGGCACCCTTGACGTCAATACAGAGCAAAATATCCTTGCCCTGTCGCCGCGCGTCGGCAATGATTTTTTTCGGCGTCCCGTAATACGCCCCGAAAATCCGCTCAGTTTCCAGAAACGCCTTGCGGCGCTTGAGTTCCAAAAATTTCTTTTCCGGGATGCGGCGATAATCCCGACCCTCTAATTCGCCGGGACGAAGCAGCCTCGTGGTGTAGGAAACAGATCTGAGCAGTTTTCCTGCCCACGGCCGGCTTTTGAGCAACGCCTGACACAGCGAAGTCTTGCCGGAACCCGACGGGCCGGACACAATCCACAGCACCGGCGCAGGGCGCAATCTACTCGACATTCTGGACCTGTTCGCGGATCTTTTCAATCTGATCTTTGATCAGCACCACCTCGTAGCCGACGTGTTTTTCCTGCACCTTGGCACCCAGCGTGTTGATTTCACGCTGCAATTCCTGGCCGATGAAATCCAAAATTTTTCCCTTAGCTTCTCTGTCCCTGAGGTGCTTTAAAAAAGATTTGAGGTGAAAATCGATGCGCGTGATCTCTTCGGAGACATCGGTCGAACGCAAAAAACCCTCCAGGATATCCGGCGGCATGGTCTTTTTGTTGACTGCCAAAACCTCCCGGACGCGTTTTTTGATTTTCCTCATATGCGCCGTAATTTTCTCGACGCGCTTCTTGAGGTCTGCGGCCAGCGCCACGCCTTCGCGCGCGCGCATGGCAAGCAATTTACTCAAGGCTTCTGCAAAGGCACGGTCCACCAGCGACACGCGCTCCCCCGGCGCTAACTCTTTTTTCCGGTGCGCCAAAACCCCCGGCATACCGACGAGCGCATCGATGCTCATGGGCTCGGGTACTTTTAAGCTTTTGCGCAGTTGTTCCAGCGCGTTGAAAAAAGTTTTCGCAAGGGCATGGTTGATCATGATCACGTCGCTGGATTCGTTGACGTGGCTCACAGAAACATTGACGCGGCCTCTTTGAATTTTGCTCGCCAGCTTGTTGCGCAACGACGCCTCAAGATGGTCAAAGCCCATCGGCAGATGAAACGATGTCTCAAAATAGCGATGGTTCAAAGATTTCAGCGTGACCACAAAACGCTCGCCATTCTTTTCCGCCGTTCCCTGACCGAACCCTGTCATGCTTTGCGTCATTGCCACACCCTTTTTTCTTTGTTCTCAACAACTTTATTCGTCGGGAAAAGGTCAACGATGACCTCGTCGGGCTCAAACCAAAGCTTCGTCTCCCGTTCGGCGTCAATGGCGTTGGCCGAAACATGGATGACGTTTTCATAAACGCCGCGCGTCGTGATGCGGCCAAACGATCCGCGGATCGAAACCGAATCCGCCTCTTCGGGGTTAGTCGCCCCGGCAAGCTTACGGCATTTCAAAATGGCACCTTCGCCCCAATACAAGAGCGCCATCACTTTGCGGCGGTCATGGAATTCACCCATCAGATATTTGATGACGTCGTCGAAAAAAGGCTTGTCTTTCAAATGTTCATAGTGTGCTTCGGCAAGCTCCCTCGTCACGCGAAGGACTTTCGCGGCAACAATCTCGAGCTTGGTCTCCGACAGGCGCGTCAGGATATTGCCGGTCAACGACCGCTTGAGCCCGTCGGGCTTGATCAAAATAAGTGTCGCTTCATTTTCAACCATGACCTGCTCCCTTCTGTCGATTGCCTTGGTTTGTTCTCCGCAGGTACGCTCGCCCCGTCCCAACGGACGGGACTTCGCTCGGGTTTCTTGGCACAAAGCGCCAAGGACCGCAAGGGAAAAAACCTTGAGTTCGGTTACGGCCTCGCTCTCGCCGAAGCTCTGTCCGATGGCGAACCGGCCCGTCCCGCTATCGCAGGACAGGCTTCAGCCTGCAAACGCCCTGCGCCGAATAAACCAAGCCAATCTCTGCAAACAAGGACATTAACCCTGATAAAAATTTTATTACTTAACGCGGGTTAAAATCTTCAAGATTCTGTCCCGGTCTTCTTCGTTGTAATACTCGATCTGAATCTTGCCCCGTTTTTTATAAACAAAAATCCGCACCTTGGTCCCGAAAGCTTTCTGCAATTGGCTTTCCAGATCCGCCACATAAGGATCTTTGTCTTTCGGCGCTTTTCGTCTTTTTGTCGTCACAGATTGCTGCGTGGATATGAAATTCTCTAACTCTCTGACAGACAAAGACTTAGATAAAACTAAGTGGGTCAGCTTTATCTGCTGCGCTACGCTATCGAGACTCAATAGCGCCTTGCCATGGCCAAAGGAAAGCCGGCCGGCACTGATGGCTTTTTGGATTTCCGGAGGCAACCCCAGTAAACGAATCATGTTGGAAACCGTGGTGCGGTCTTTGCTGACCGATCTGGCAATGTCTTCCTGCGTTAAGGAAAATTCTTTGCTCAGCCGCGCAAAGGCATGCGCTTCTTCGATCGGATTCAGTTCCTGGCGCTGGATATTCTCAACAATAGAAAGAACCAGCGCTTCCTGATCAGACACGTCGCGGACGACCACCGGCACGCGCTCGAGCTTCAATTGTTTGGCAGCGCGAAACCTGCGTTCTCCGGCGATGATTTCAAATTTTTCGCCCGCCCGACGGACCAAAATCGGCTGCAGCACCCCTTTTTCTTTGACCGAACTCATCAGCTCCTGCAGCTGTTCCTGGTTGAAATCCATGCGGGGTTGCAGGCGGTTGGGCAACAACCTTGAGGTCTCGACGTAGTTGACGCCCTTATCCTTGTCTGCGCCGGACTCAGGCTGGAGAGGAATTTCTTTTCTAAGGACATCCTCGATACTTCTTCCCGACGAGATTAAAGCAGCCAAACCTCGACCCAATGCTTTCTTTTCCATAATGCGCCTCGCTTAAGGATTAGGTACGGTCTCTTGCGGCGCCGCCTCTGGGGCAGGCCCCGACTGCGCCAAAACTTCTTTGGCGAGCGCGTTGTAGCGCTGAGCACCTATCGAATTTTTGTCGTATTGAAAAATCGACTTGCCGAATCCCGGCGCCTCGGCCAACCGGATGCTGCGCGGGATGATGGTGTCAAAAACTTTTTCCTGAAAGAAATTTTTCGTTTCGCTGATCACTTCGGCTGTCAGGTTCGTGCGAAAATCAGCCATGGTCAGCAAAACGCCTTCGACCTTCAGAGGCGGATTAAGATTATCACGGATCAAATTAATAGTCTTTGTCAACTGGCCCAATCCCTCAAGCGCATAATACTCGCATTGGACAGGGATAAGTACGGAACTACTTGAAACTAAAGCATTTAGAGTAATTATGCCGAGGGATGGCGGGCAGTCAATCAGGATATAATCAAAATCATCTTTGATTGTTTCAAGCGCGGTTTTAAGCTTCTTCTCTCTGTCGATTTCCTCAACAAGCTCAACCTCGGCACCAATGAGGTCGATGTTCGACGGGACAAGGCTCAAGTTTTCAACATCAGTTTTCCGGACAATATCCTTAATATCCGCGTGGCTCAGCAGCACATGATATAGCGATTGCTCAATAGTATCTTTGTCAACGCCGAGTCCACTGGTAGAGTTGCCCTGCGGATCAGCGTCGATCAAAAGCACCCTTAATCCTTCCAGGGCCAGATAGACGGAAAGATTGATGGAGGTCGTTGTTTTGCCCGTCCCTCCTTTTTGATTGCAGATTGCGATTACCTTAGCCATGCTATTTTGAGATTTTCTTGAATGCCCTGCTTTTTTGGTTCAAGACAGACATTTTCTCAGCAAAAACCTTAAATTCGTCACTATTGCAATTAAGATAGTTTTTTGTTTTTTCTATAGCCATTTCGCGCCACACTAAATAAGCTTCTTGTTTTTTGCTTCTGAGAGGAAATTTATCAAAGTGATCAATAATAACCATCAATTCCTTTTGCTTGCAAACTCTAAAATATGTTGTTGGCTTTGTGTGCCCACTGTTTTTTCTAGGCAAGATTTCTTTTCTATGGTAAATTTTTCCTATACCACCAAAATATGAACGAATTTTTTCTACAATTGCCCCGTTATCTTCTCGTTGAGTAATCGAAAAGTACAAAGCGAAAACTTCGCCTGAGCGACTAAAGGTAAAAGCCGCTTCTCCGTCGCTGAATCCAGTTACAAACCAAGGATCCAGCGATTCATTATTGCTCTCCAGTTTTTCTGGCTGTAAAAGACTCATGTTCCTCGGGGAACTAATGTTGCAAACTGCACATTCTTTCTACGGGGAACATATTACCGGTTTCTACATAAAAAATCAAGCTTTTTTAACTGTAACCCGGATCTTGGCTAATTTGGCACCGCCCATACCAAAAAGGCCCTTTTTCTCTTCGGAAAGCACCTTGACACTGATCTGGCTCCTGGCCACATTGAGCTTAGCAAGAGCCTTCTCAATAGCATCCTCAACGGTCTTGCCTTCGATATCAAGCGTTATTGGGTTATTTTGGATATTTTCCATTGGAAGACAAACATAAAAAGACTGTTTGTTAGCCAGTACAGGACTAGGCCGGATGGCATTTTATAAAAAAGGACTCCGAAAAGAACAGGCATCATAATAGCCATTATTTTCTGTTGTTCGGCAGCTTGTGACCCGTGCCCCATTTTTGGCATGGTCATCTTCTGCTGAAAGAACATCAGGCCAGCCATCAAGAGCGGCAATATATTGAGCTCATTCCCCAGTAAAGGGATCTTGTTCGCAAAAACAATGGCTCTGTCGGGCTCAGAAAGATCTTTGACCCACAAGAAAGAAGCGCATTTGAGGTTGATCAGCCGCATTAAAAGCTGGTACAGAGCAAAGAAAACAGGTATTTGGAGCAGCATTGGCAGACAGCCACCCAAAGGATTAACTTTTTCGCGGCGATAGAGCTCCATAATTTCGACATTGAGCTTTTGAGGATTGTCTTTGTGTTTTTGCTTGATCTCTTCAATCTTGGGCTGCAGACCCTGCATCCGCCTCATAGAAAGCATACTTTTAAAGGTGATAGGGTAGAAGACAAGATAGATTAGGGCAGATATTAAAATTATGGACACGCCCCAATTTCTTGTAACTTTATGCAGCACATTGATTAAAGACAAAAGTATTTTGGAAATTGAGTTAAATACACCAAAATATATAAGGTTTTCAGCGCCGTTGCCAAGACTTTTCAGCCTTTTTCCATCCTGGGGACCAAGATATAGTACGAACTTGTCTGCTGCGCTGGGTTCAATTTCAAGATAAGAAACGTAACCTTTAACTAATTTTTTTATAACTCCTTTATTTACAGGATGTTGAGGAATTATCATGGAACAAAAATATCTGTCTCGGAGCGCCTGCCAGGCAATTTCGCCATCAACAGGCATGATATTCTTGACTTTTTGGATCGCCTTTCTCGACACGGCACCATTAACAAAAGAGCACGTCTCGTAATAGCGCTGTGAAAGCGGATTATTGACCTCCGAGGGGTCAAAATACCCAACAAATAAATTATAACTCTTTGTATTGTAACCAGTTAAAGTAATTTTGAGGTCAATTTCTCCGTCTCGAATGACCTTAAAATGTTTTTCTATGGAAGCGCCTGAGAGATCTGTGTGCCTGAACAAAACACCATCATCGGTCCGCGTTGCGATGAAGTCATAATCCGACCATTCCTCGACGAGACCGATGTTTCTGATGGGGATCACTGAATTGTGGGGCTTGTCAATGGCCTCCAAGATAAAAGCCCCTTTTGAAGAAAACTTTAAAACCAGCTCTTCGGTTTCAATTGTGGTGATGTTCTCATCCGCAAGCAGGGAGGCATCTTCTAAAACAGCCGCCCCTCCATCTTTCTTGATCCCGGCGATTCCGACAACAGGCGTTTCTTTGATCTCCTGGGAGCCTATTTCGCTTATAACACATTGCTTGTCAACAGGTTGTGTCTTTGGCATGATGGCTGAATAGGCCATCAGAACTAAAAAAGAGAGGGCTATGGCTAAAAATAGTCTTTTTTCCATGGGGTTATTTAACTGGGTCGAGGCCGCCGGCAGAGAGGGGGTGACACCGGCAGATGCGTTTTAGGGCAAGGGGAATCCCCTTGGCAAGACCGTGTTTTTCAATAGCCTCTTGGCAATAGGCAGAACACGAAGGCTCGAATCTGCAACTGCGCGGCAATAAAGGAGATACTGCTCTGCGATAAAATCGGATCGCTTGAATAATAATATTTTTCATAGCCCGCAATTATATGGCCAGCCGGTGACGGCCTTTTTGGCGCCTGGCCTTAAGCACCTTGCGACCACAGCGGGTTTTCATCCGACGACGGAATCCGTGTTTTCGTTTGCCGACGATCTTGGACGGCGACTTGAGATTCTTTTTCATAGTTCGGCAATTATAGCACACCGACTTGATTAGTCAAGAAAATTTCCTTGCATTGCAAGACAAGCCTCATTATAATAAAGGCTCTCTAAATAATAAAGGCTCTCTAAAGCCAAAGACACCCTCGAGCCCCCTGTGCAAAACTTGTTGAAACTGTGAATTCATCTCTACCCAATACACTCTGGGATCAAGTCTGCCGGACCATCAAGCCGAAAATTGGCGAAACAGCCTTTGAGGCGTGGCTCAGGCCGGTCCGACCTGTTCTGGACGCAAAGAACAATTTGCTCGTCTTGGAGGTCTCAAACGACTTTGCACGGGAATGGGTTGTTCAGCACTACAGCTTGATCTTGCAGGATTTGATAAAATCGCTGGCACCGGGGTTGCACCTGGAATATCGGGTGAATCCGGAGCTGATCCAGGAACGAAAAGCGAAAGAAGAAACCCTCAAGGCCAGGCGCCATCCGGAAACTAAGCAGGGAGGGGCGGGTTTTATCCTAAACCCGAAATACACCTTTGATAATTTCGTGGTCGGGCCGTCAAACCGCTTCACCAACGCCGCTTGCCTGTCCATCGCCGAATCGCCGGCCAAGGCCTACAACCCTTTGTTCATTTACGGCAAGGCTGGGCTGGGCAAAACACACCTGATGCAGGCTATTTGCCAGCGCATCAGGTCTAGCACCCTCACGACCAAGTTTTATTACACCCCCGCGGAAAAATTCACGAATGAGCTCATCGGCGCCATCCAGCACCGCTCCACCCAGGCCTTCCGAGATAAGTTCCGCAACGTCGACGTCCTGCTCATTGATGACATCCACTTTATTGCCAACAAAGAAGCCACCCAGGAAGAATTCTTCCACACCTTCAACACGCTCTATGATGCCCATAAACAAATCATTATTTCTTCCGACCGGCCGCCAAAAGACATCCAGCGCTTAGAAGAACGCCTTGTGTCGCGGTTCGGGTGGGGCCTGGTCACCGACATCCAGCCCCCGGACCTGGAAACGCGTGTGGCTATTTTGAAAAAGAAGCTTGAGAACGAAAGCACGCCAATCCCCGACGACGTAATCTTGTTTATCGCTGAAACCATCAAAACAAATATCCGGGAATTAGAGGGGGCCCTGATTAAGGTCATTGCGTATTCCCTCTTGGAAGACAAAAACATCCATTTGGATATGGCCCGGTCGGTGCTCAAAGACCTCATACGGGAAGCCGCAAAGCAGGTGTCCGTGGAAGACATTTTACGGATTGTGGCGGCTTTCTACCAGACCGATAAAGAGACTTTGCGGGGCAAGCGGCGCATCCCTTCAGTGGTTGTGCCGCGGCAAGTGGCGATGTATTTAACCCGGGAGTTAACCAATATGTCTTTGCCGGAAATCGGCCAGGCCTTTGGGGGCAAAAACCACACCACTGTTTTGTATGCGTACAAAAAAATTAAACAGGAAATACACAGGAACTCCCCTATTAAGGGCGCCCTGGAAAAACTTTTACTGGAAATTAAACAATAGTTATGCTTTATTAGAAAGGTTATGCACTTTAAAATAACATATTAAATTATGTTATGGTTTGGGTTAGAGACTTTTACACATAATCCAAAAGCTTTACAACTGCTACGAGTTATGTTTTAATAAAAGAATTACAGTAGAGGTTTCCTATGAAAATCAAAATCGATAAGACAGAACTCTTAAGGGGGATTCAGGTAGTTGGTAATATCATTACCCCCAAAAACGTATTACCTATTCTTTCAAATATTCTTTTCGAAACAACCAAAAACAAAATAAAAGTAACCACAACAGACCTAGATATTGGGATTTCCGTGACCCTGGATGCCGAGGTGATAGAATCAGGGGCCATCACACTTCCCACCAAACGACTCAATGATATTGTTAAAGAACTCCCCAATGGCCTTGTGAGTATCACCACAAAGAAAAACAACATGGTGGATATTGAGCTTGAAAATTGTGAATTCAAGCTCATGGGGCTTCCTAAAGAAGAATTCCCAAAACTTCCTGAATTTAAAGATAAAGAAGTGTTGGTGTTTGATCAGGATGTTTTAAAAGAAATGTTGGTTTTAACAGCCTTTGCGATTTCTCATGAAGAGACACGTTATATTTTTAACGGGCTTTTATTGGAAATACATTGCGGGCAAGGGGAGACGAGTGTTGTGAAATTAGTCGGCACCGACGGAAGGCGCCTGGCCATGGTTGAGAAAAAAATCAACATCAAAGCGCACAAAGATATTAAAATCATTATCCCTTATAAAACCATCCAAGAACTCCTACGAAACCTTAAGGATCAAGGGCAGGTGTTTGTGGTGGTGGGGCACAACCAGGTCTTTTTCGAAATCGACAGCGTTATGATTATTTCACGCCTCATTGAGGGGGACTTTCCGGATTATCAAAAAGTGATCCCTGCGCCGTCAGCAACCAAAATCAGGCTCAATAAAGAGGCGTTTGTGTTGGCACTGCGCCGCGCCAACTTATTAACCACACCAGATTTCCAGTCTGTGCGGTTTGAGTTGTTCAAAAACAAACTCGTGGTTTTAAAGTCGACGCCGGATGTGGGAGAGTTTCGGGAAGAAATCCCCGTGGATTATTCCGGCAAAGAGCTTGTGTTGGGGTTTAATCCGACATATCTTTTAGATATGCTCAAAAATCTCAAAGAAGAAGAGTTTTCATTGGAACTCTATGATTCTGAAAAGCCCGGCGTTGTGCGGCGCGAGGATTACGTTTATATTGTCCAACCCATGCGTCTGGCTTGACCATGGAAAATGTCAAAGATGTTCTCAAGGACGTCCTGCACGATCTTTTGAAAAAACAGAAAAACCTCAACGCAGATAAAGTCCAGGCTGCCTGGGGCAAGATTGTGGGGCCGAAAGCAAACCGGCACACCAAAATTGTCCATATCACAAAAGACAAGATATGGATTCATGTGGATAGCTCGGCCTGGTTGTATGAGATGAATTTGCACAAAGAGCGCATCCGAAAAGAGCTGCGCGGCGCCCTGGAGATCCAGGAGGTTGTTTTTCGGCTGGGAAGCGTGAAGACATGAAAGCAAAAGATAAGACAAAAGAAAAAGCAAGAGCGGCACAGGCCAAAGAACCCCAAAAGCCAGAGCCCAAGAAGTACGACGCCACAAACATCCAGGTTTTGGAAGGCGCCGAGGCGGTCCGCATGCGGCCTGCCATGTACATCGGCGACACAACCAGCCGCGGCCTGCACCATTTGGTCTACGAAGTCGTGGACAACTCCGTTGACGAAGCCCTGGCGGGGTACTGCAAGCGCATCTTAGTCGAGATCCACAAAACCCAAACCGTCAGCGTGACCGACGACGGTCGGGGCATCCCCGTGGACATCCACAAGACAGAGAAGAAGCCTGCGGTGGAAGTCGCTTTGACAACGTTGCACGCCGGCGGCAAATTTGACCACCGCGTCTATAAAGTTTCCGGTGGTCTGCACGGCGTTGGCGTGAGCGTGGTCAATGCCCTTTCGGACTGGCTGGAGGTTGAAATCAGGCGCGACGACAAAGTTTATCATCAGCGCTATGAGCGCGGCAAGACCGCCTCCAAACTCACGGTCATCGGCAAGGCCAAAACAACCGGCACCAAGGTTACGTTCAAGCCCGACAAGACAATTTTTAAAACCACCGAGATATCCTATGATGTTTTGGCCAATCGTTTGAGAGAGATGGCCTTTCTCAATAAGGGCCTTTTGATTAAATTGGTTGATGAGCGCACGGACAAAGAGGCCGAGTTTTGTTTTAACGGCGGCATCATGCAGTTTGTCCAGCATCTCAATAAGAACAAAAACCCATTGCATAGCAAGGTGTTGTTTTTTGAAAAGCAGTCCGAAGGGATGGTGCTCGAGCTGGGCATGCAGTACAACGACGGCTACGCGGAGAACATTTTTTCGTTTGCCAACAACATCAATACCATCGAGGGCGGCACGCATTTGAGCGGTTTTAAATCCGCGCTCACGCGCGCCATCAATCAGTACGTCAAGAACAAAAATCTCCTGAAGGATTCCACCGCCGGGATTTCCGGCGAGGACACGCGCGAAGGCCTGACGGCTGTCGTCAGCGTCAAGATTCCAAACCCGCAATTCGAGGGCCAGACCAAGACAAAGCTGGGCAATTCAGAGGCCGAGGGATTTGTTGCCTCAGCCACGCTGGAGCTGCTCTCCAGTTTCTTTGAAGAAAACCCGTCGGTTGCCAACAAGATTGTGGAAAAGGCAGTGCTTGCGGCCCGCGCGCGCGACGCGGCGCGCAAAGCGCGTGAATTGACGCGGCGCAAAGGCGCCCTGGAAGGGCTTAGTCTGCCAGGCAAGCTGGCGGATTGCTCTGAGACCGATGCCTCGATGTCGGAGATTTTCATAGTCGAGGGAGATTCGGCCGGAGGCT
>JAZDLY010000082.1:0-9087 GCA_043801485.1 Candidatus Omnitrophota bacterium
CGACGATGGGGACGGCTTATAACGCGCGCGGCCTGGTGTTTTATGAACGCAAAGATTATGTGCAGGCATACCGGGACTTTGCCACGGCGATTGCCTACAAGCCGGATTGCCTTGTCTGTTATCTCAATCTCGGTCATGTGGTTGCCTCGCTGGGCCGACCCCAGGAGGCCCTGGCGAGTTACGGGAAAGCCCAGGCGTTGGACGCGCGTTCCGCCGAAGCCCATTATTGTCTGGGGCATATTTATTTTAGTCTGGGCGAAAACGAAAAAGCGCTTGCCGAATACAAAAAGGCCCTAGAGCTCGACCCAGGTCATTATCTTGTTTTTTATGAGCTTGGTCTTTTTTATGAACGTCTCAAAGAATCCGCAAAATCGGTCGATTTTTTTGAGAAATCTTTAGCCCACAACGCCATGTTTGTGCCGACCTACGAGCGACTGTTGCGCCTTTACCAAAGGCAAGGGCGAAAAGACGATATTTTAAAGCTCTATGAAAAGGCTCTGGAAGAGCGCGCTGCGTTTCTGCCAGCCTACGTGAATATGGCCAATCTTCGTAGCGAACAGGGCAGGCAGCGTGAGGCCATCGCGTTTTATCTGAAGGCCTTGAGCTTGATGCCCAACAGCGGTTTTATCTATGTCAATCTTGGCAATGTCTATTACAGGATGGAGCAATACGGCAAGGCCATTTGCGCATACAAGCAGGCGCTTGCGCTAGACCCGCGTTTATCCGGCGTTCATGTCAATCTTGCCTTGGCCTATTTTCATGAAAAAAAATATGATTTGGCTGTCCGGCATGCCGAATCGGCAAACAAGGCCGGATGCGACCTTGTTCCGGAGCTTGTTGAAATGTTGCGTTTTCAGCAAGAAGCGCCTTGATGCGAAACAAGATCATTTTATTGTGTTGTGGTTGTTTGTTGTTTTTGGCGCTGGCTGAAATCGGGGTGCGTGTGTTTCGTTTGGCGCCGCCGGTTGTCGAAAATCTCGGCGCCTATCGCTTGGTGGACAATCCGAAGATGGTCTATGGCCTCCAGCCCGGCGCGCGCTTAGATGAGAGTCTCATCAATGCCCAGGGGTTCAAGGATCAGGATTTTATAAAGCAAAAGCCAAAAAATACTCTGCGCATTGCCATGCTGGGCGATTCGATCACAGAGGGGATGCGGATCCCTTTAGGCCAGACATTCTCGGATTTGCTGGAAGCCGCGTTGAACGAACAAGCCCTGCGGCGCAAAAGTCCCCGTCGATACGACGTCATGAATTTCGGCGTGGGCGGCTATAATCTGGAGGCCGAGATCGAGCTTTTGAAAACGACAGCGTTGGCCTATCGGCCGGATGTGGTCATTTTAAATCTTGCGCCCAATGACAACGAGCCGGTGCCGGGGCTCTTTATGTGGTTTTTGGCGGAGAATGGGTTGAGCCCAAAAGAGAAGGCGCGCATCTTCAGCGCGTATTTTTCGCCTCGTCCATCGTGGCAACGGCTGTTTGTCAGAAAGTTCCTGTTGAAATCAAAGCTGTATCTTTTGCTCTTGGACAGGTTGAGCCGGCTGAATGTTCAGGCCCGGCGATTGCGGCGGCTTGAGAAATATCATCTGGGCCAGAGCACCGATGTCCAAATGTGGGGCAGGGAGGGTTTCCAGCGACAATTGAAGGAGCTGGCCCGTCTGCAAAAAGTCCAAGGTTTTGAATTGCTGGTCTGTCTTCATGACTTCTTTGGCCCGACCAAAGCCCGTCATCCGAACCTGGCGGCTGCCGCCGCCATGCTGGAGGATTCGGGGATACGGTATTTTTTTATTAAAGATTTTTATCTGGACCGCGTGTCTTCTTTGCAAGAATTGGTTTTGATCCCCGGTGACTATTGCCATCTCAATGCCTTAGGCCACCGGTTGGCAGCCCAGGGTCTGTCAAGCGAGTTGGCCAAACACCGCGATGAAATTTTTCCCCTTAGGTGTAGAAACTGTTTCCAAAGCTAAAGCCGGCGGTCCAGGAAGCGGTATTGGATGGCTTCGGCGACGTGTTGAGGGTGGATGGTTTCGGATTGCTCCAGGTCGGCGATGGTGCGGCTGACTTTTAGAATTTTATCGTAGGCCCGGGCGGACAAGGCAAATTCATCCATGGCTCGCCTGAGCAGTTCATGTCCTTCTTGCGTTAACGGGGAATATTTTTTGATAAGCCTTGCTCCCATCTGCGCGTTGTAATAAATCCTCTCTAGTTGAAAGCGTTCCCGCTGGATCTGTCTTGTTCTGTCCACTCGTCCCTTGATGGAAGCCGAAGATTCTGCCGGCTCGTGGTCTCGGAGTTCTTGATAGGTGACCGATGGCAATTCGATGTGGATGTCGATCCTATCCATCAGGGGCCCTGAGATGCGGTTGAGGTAATTGGCAATTTTGGGAGGCGTGCACGAGCAGGCTTTTTTAGGGTCCAGATAATAGCCGCACGGGCATGGGTTCATGGCTCCAACAAACATGAAGCGGGAAGGGAATGTAAGCGAGCGGAGGACGCGGGACACGCGGATTTTGCCGTCTTCCAAAGGCTGGCGCAGGGCTTCTAAGGCATCGCGCCGGAATTCAGGCAGCTCATCCATGAACAGGATGCCGTGATGAGCCAGGCTTATTTCTCCCGGCCGTGGATTTGAGCCGCCGCCGACCAAAGCCACGTTTGAAATGGTATGGTGCGGTGAACGAAATGGCCGTCTGAGCATAAGGCCATGGCGGCTTTCTGTCAGTCCGAGAGCTGAATGGATTTTGGTCGTTTCTAGCGCTTCTTCGTCGGAGAGATCAGGCAAGAGTGTTGCCAGCCGTTTGGCCAGCATGGTCTTGCCGCTTCCTGGAGGACCGATCATTAGGATATTGTGAGCTCCTGCAGCAGCGATCTCCATGGCTCGTTTGGCAGCCCACTGGCCTTTCACGTCTGCAAAATCAAGTTCATCTTTTTCCTGGCTGAGGGAACGCGGTACGTGTTGTTGTTGGTAAGGCTCTAAGCATTCAGGGTCTGCCAGCGCAGCCGTCAAGCCTCTAAGTGTTTTAATGGCATAAACTTCCGTATCTCTAACAACGCTAGCCTCCTGCGCATTAACGACCGGAAGAAATAAAGGGCCGGTTTTGTATTTTTTGAGCCAAAGGGCCATGGCAAGGCTGCCGTTGATGCTTCTGAGGTCACCGTTCAAGGAAAGTTCGCCTTGGAAATAGGCGGATTTCAGGCAATCGTTATTGATTTGTCCGGATGCGGCCAAAATGCCGATTGCAATGGCCAAGTCAAAGGCAGATCCTTCTTTGCGGATGTTTGCCGGCGCGAGGTTGATGGTTATTTTTTCCGGAGGGAACTGAAAGCCGCTGTTCTTGATGGCAGAGCGCACCCGTTCCTTACTTTCTTTGACAGCGGAGTCTGCCAGGCCGACCATGGAAATACTGGGCAAGCCCCGTTGGACGTCTACCTCGATTTCTACGGGATAGGCCTCAATTCCGATCAGACCAAAGCTTTTGACCCGGGCAAGCATTCTTTCAGGACCAAAACTGCTTGATTTTTTTAGGAGTTATACCTATAATAGGAAAGCTGACTTTCAGTTCTTTGCGGGGAAAATAAGGCGGGTGAAGAACCAGAAACTAAAATATCACAGAGTTGGCGGTCTGTCAATAGACTAAAAACGCAGGGCAAGAACCATGAAGAAGTCGTTTTTTTTGCTGGTGTTGGGTGTTTTGGTGGGGGCAGCTATTTTTGGCTTTGTGAAGTCCATCGAGCTATGGAAGAAGAATCTTGATCTTAGTCAAGAGACCGATGTTTTGAATGTCAAGCTGGCGGCTACGCAGATTGCCCTGAAAGAAAACCAAAAACAAATCAGTGCGCGCGATTCCCAGAACGTGCAGCTGACGGACGAAATCGAGGTTTTGGAATCCCGACTGGCCAAAAAAATTCGAGAGGCGCAGGAATACATAAAGAACAATGCCGAACTTTCGGCTAAGCTTGGCGAAGCCAGCGTCGTCAACACGGCCTTGACGCAGGAGAATAAAGTCGTTGGGAATCATTTGATGCGTCTTGCGCTTGAAAACAGCGATATGAAGAGAATGTTGTCTTCAGTCCAGGAGCTCAAAGAGGCTATTCGCGAGCTCAAAATAAAACAAAGCAAGAGATCGGAGCAGCAACCTGTTTCTGCTAAAAAACCAACGCTGCCGCAGATTCTGGAAGTGCCAGATATCGGCCAGGAGGCGACGATCAAAGATAGCAAGGGAAATCGGGGATTCTTGGTCAAGGATGGGGAGACCACGTTTGTTGAATTCGTGGATATCCGCGTGACGTCCGTTGAATCTTCAGGATTATAAAATAAAGGTGTCGCGATGAGGGAAACTTTTATAGAGATCCTGGCAAACCATGTGTTGATGGTCACGCTTCTGGCGTGGGCCATTGCTCAGACCATCAAGGTCTCGCTGGGTGTTTTGCGCACCAAGCGCTTCGATTTTCGTTGGTTCATCGGCACGGGGGGCATGCCGTCGGCGCACGCCGCCGGATCCAGCGCCCTGGCGACTGTGGTGGGGTTCGAATATGGATTTAACAGTGTTGTGTTTGCCCTGGCGGCCGTTTTTGCAATGGTGACGATGTTTGACGCCCAGGGTGTGCGTCGTTCCACCGGCAAGCAGGCCGCAATTTTAAACAAGGTCCTCGACGATATTTACTGGAAGGGAAAGATTTCCGAAGAACGTCTCAAAGAGCTGATCGGTCATACTCCCGTTGAGGTCTTTATGGGCTCCATCATCGGAATTCTGTTGGCTATTATTTTTCAGCAATAAAGCGGGGAGGTTGATGTGAAGAAATACAGATTCGCCATAATCGCGGTTGCCGTTGCGGTTGTTTTGGTTTTCGCGGTCTTAAGGATAAAAAGGATTTTTTCTTCGATACGGCAGGAGAACTCAGAGGCAGCGCAATTCTCTGAACCGGCTGAGAGTTTTGAGCAAATGCTAAAGAAGGCCGGTGAACTCGCCGCGCAGGGAGAGCTCCTGGTGGCCGAGGAGGCATATCGGAATATTATTATTGCCTATGCATCGCGCCCCGGCATCGAAGATATTCAAAAGAAACTCCAAGACATCAACATGTGCATTTTGTTTTCCGCTATCCAGGTCCCGGATCAGACAACGACGCGCACGGTCAAATCCGGGGATTCTTTGAGCATGATTGCCGATGAGTTCCACACCACTGCCGAGTTCATCAAAAAGCAGAACGGCCTTAAAAACGATATCATCCGTGTGGGCATGCCCTTGAGGATTTGGACAGGCCGTTTTAACGTGGTCGTGGATAAATCCCAGAACATCCTGACGCTTAATTCTAACACAGAAGTGGTTAGGACCTACCGTGTCGCCACCGGCAAAAACAACATTACGCCCGTCGGGAATTTTAAGATCGTCAACAAGCTCAAAGAACCGTCATGGACCCATGATGGAAAATTGATTCCGGCGGGCAGCCCGGAAAATATCCTGGGCACGCGATGGCTTGGGTTTGATATTCCCGGTTACGGTATCCACGGCACAACCGATCCGCAATCGATCGGCCAGCAGGCAACCGCCGGTTGCGTGCGCATGCGCAACAACGAAGTCGAAGAACTCTACGATCTTCTTCCCGTGGGCACAGAAGTCGCTGTGATGGACTAAAGGCCCCGCGGGCCGCGAGGTGCTATGGTTGGTTTGGAATTCGAAAAACCGATTTTAGAGCTCGATAAGAAGATTCATGAGCTGAAGAAATATTCTCAAGACCGGCAAGTGGATCTAACTGGCGAGATCAAGCGCTTGGAGGACAAGCGGGACCGCCTGCGCAAAGAGATTTACGGAAAGTTGACGCCGTGGCAGCGCGTTCAGATCTCCCGCCATCCCCACCGCCCCTACACGCTGGATTACATCCATCATATCTTAAAAGATTTTGTTGAGCTTCACGGCGACCGGAGCTTTCGCGATGACCACGCTATTATTGCCGGGCTTGCCAGATTGGATTCCGAGAAGATCGTAGTCATCGGTCAGCAAAAGGGCCGCGACACCAAAGAGAACCTTGTGCGTACGTTTGGTTGCGCGCATCCCGAGGGCTATCGTAAGGCTCTGCGCGCGATGCAAATGGCTGAAAAATTTGACCTGCCTGTTTTGATTTTTATCGACACCCCGGGGGCGTATCCGGGCATCGGCGCCGAAGAGCGCGGCCAGGCTCAGGCCATTGCATGGAATTTGAAAATGATGTCCGGTATCAAAACGCCGATGGTGGCGGTTGTGATCGGTGAAGGCGGCAGCGGTGGGGCGCTGGGCATCGGTGTTGCCGACCGCGTGTGCGTTTTAGAAAACGCCTATTACTCCGTTATTTCGCCGGAAGGATGTGCGGCGATCCTCTGGAAGAGCAGCGCCAAGGCGCCGGAGGCGGCCGAGGCCCTGAAGTTGACCGCGCAGGACCTTTTGAAATTCGGCGTGATTGACGATGTGATCAAAGAACCCCTGGGCGGCGCCCACATGGATCCCGAAGACGCCGCCAAAAACATCAAGTCCGTTGTGAAAAAGTATTTTATCGAGCTCAAGAAGCTCGATAAAGACGAATTGGTGGATTTAAGATACAATAAGTTCAGGGCCATGGGGTCTTTTGGGGAGGGACATGAAGATTGAGCAGGAGCTGTTGATCCTCGGATTACTGAAAGACAAGCCGCGCCACGGCTATGAGATCAAAAAGCAGATCAAAGAAGTCGTCAGCACGTTTGCGGTGTTGGATGTCGAGTCCATTTACTACACGCTGAATCTTTTGGAAAAAAAGAGTTATGTCAAAAAGGTGGTCCACAGCCAGGAGGCGCGCCCGGAAAAATTTATCTATACCCTCACGCCGAAGGGCGAGCAGCGTTTTAATCAGATTTTGACAAAGAGCCTCTTGACCGTGGAGCGGCCGAATTTCAGCTTTGACATTGCGCTCTACTTCTTGCCGTATCTGCCGTCTGAGATAGCCATGCGTCGGTTAAAAGGGAGGGCGCGGATTTTGGCAAAGATTGAAGAAGCCCTGCAACAGCTGGTCCAGCAGCTGAATCATAAATCTTCCACTCATTTGCAATCCATTGTTGAGCATAACCTCGAGCTCCTTCAGGCAGAAAAGAAGTTCATCGACAAGATTGCCGAAAAAGCCACCAAGCAAAAAATCTCCATTCCTGAGTGGCCGCAATCGTCCTAACCCCTTGTTCTTCATCTAATTAAGCCCATAGAATAATTTTTCTTGACATAATTAAATTTGAATAGTAAAATTTAACTATTGTGTCTAACCTAATCCGCGATTTACTCGAAAAACAGGCCAAAGACCATCCGCAAAAGCCGGCGATCATCTTTGGGGATGTTTCCGTGACGTTCGCCGAGCTGCGCGACAATGTCTTTAAATGCAGCAACAGCCTGCTTGGTCTCGGTGTCAAGAAACAAGACAAAGTCGCTCTATACCTTCCCAATTGGCCGCAATACATTTATTCGTATCTAGCACTTTTTTCCATAGGGGCAACGGTCGTTCCGTTTGATTTTATGCTCAAAAATGATGAACTGGAGGCTTGCCTGAACCACTGCGAAGCAAGCTTGCTGGTTGCCAAGTCTAAAGAAGATGTTTCTCTGGAGAATCTCCGGGAAAATGTTCCTTCGCTTGCAAACATGATTCTGGTCGGTGAAGAAAAGAAAGCCGGTTATTTTTCATTTGAGGATTTGCTTCGTCAGGGCCACGCGACGGCACCCGGCATCGATATCGCCGAAAGCGACAAATCGCTGATCCTCTACACGTCGGGCTCAACCGGCAGGCCCAAGGGTGTGCTTTTGAACTACAAACAACTCAGCGCGTCTCCGGCTGCCATGGAATTTTTCGTGGACCTAACGCCCAAAGACGTCAAAGTTTCGGCCTTGCCTTTGTCGCATGCCGGCGGCCTGGTCTACATCCAGAATTGCCTTTTTTACGCCATCACCCTTGTCTTGATGGAGCGTTTTATCCCCGTCGAGTTCCTGAAAAATATCGAAAAATACAAAGTCACCTGTTTTCATCTTGTTCCTTCCATGTATTATGCGCTCCTTCACTTAAAAGAATTCGAAAAGTATGATTTGTCGAGCATCCGTTGGGTGAATGTGTTCGGCGCGCCGAATGCGCCGGATGCCATCCGCCGCTTCAAAACGTATTGCCCGAATGCCAAGCTTTTGAACGGTTGGGGCCTGACGGAAACCAACGCGCCCAACACGGTTATCCCGATGGGATCGGATAAAATCGAATCCATCGGGCGTCCGGCGCCGTGGATCCAGCTGCGCCTGGTTACGGACGATGACAACGAGGTTCCCGAAGGCGAGGTCGGGGAGCTGGTCGTCAAAAGCTGGGTGGTGATGGAGGGTTACTACAGAGACCCGGGGCTGACCGCCGAAGTTTTGAGAGACGGGTGGTTTCATACAGGGGACCTCGCCCGTCGGGACAGCGAGGGTTTGTATTACATCGTCGGCCGCAAAAAAGATATGATCAAGGTTTCCGGCCAGATCGTGTTCCCGGCGGAAATCGAAGAAGTCATTCATAAGCATCCCGAAGTCAAAGAAGTCGCTGTGGTCGGAGTTCCTGATTCTTTGCGCGGGGAGGCTATTGCAGCTTTTGTTGTTTTGAAAGAAAATGCGCGCCTGACCGAGCAGGATTTGAAACAATTTTGCCGAGAGCATTTGGCGCATTTTAAACTGCCGCACAAAGTGTCTTTTGTCGAAGATCTGCCGAAGACACGTTCCGGCAAGGTGGATAAAGCACTTTTGAAAGAAGCCAACAAATAGCACGACGATCATGGAGAGGATATGGGCATGAAGAAAGCGGTTCATTTGACAGGAGAAGACTTATTGGGCATGGTGCAGGTCCGGCCGGGAGATTTTGGCAAATACGCCATCATTCCGGGCACGGCAGAACGGCGCGATTGCCTCATCGGTTATTTGGAGAAACCGGTGAAGAGCTTTTCGTTTTTTGAATACACGATGTACACCGGTTTCTACGAAGGCGTCAAGATCGCCGTGGGCAACGGCGGCCGGTTTTCGCCGGATTCGGCCATCATCACCGAAATCCTTTGCGCCGGAAAAGTTGAGCACATTATCCGCGCCGGTTCCTGCGG
>JAZDLY010000099.1:0-5759 GCA_043801485.1 Candidatus Omnitrophota bacterium
TGCCGACGATGATCGTCCGAGCCCCCGTAGCGGAGGGGGAACCGGCACGCCTCTGGCGTGACGGGGGAACCACGGGAGGGTTCCCCAATGGGGGCCCGGGGGACGAGGATGATCTCGTCGCTGGCCGTAGAATTTTGGCCTTCGCGCGACGAACGAAACCAAGATAGACATTGTATTCACTTCAATTGGTGAACGAGCTCCTTGAAGACGCGGCCGCGGTGCTCGTAGTCGGTAAACATATCGAAGCTCTTGCACATTGGGGACAGCAACACGCAATCCCCGGCCTGTGCTTTTTGCTGCGCCAGGCAAACGGCCTCGGCGTATGTCGCAACCGCGCTGTACGGCAAAACACCTTCCCAGGCTCCAGCGATCCTCTTGCTGGCCTCGCCTACCAGAACAGCATATTTGACTTTTTCTCTGACGAGGGCGTTGATGGAAGAAAAATCACTGCCTTTGTCCCGGCCGCCGGCAATCAAAACCGCCGGCCTCCTGGTGTTTTTCAACGCCCAGATCGTGGAATCGATATTGGTGGCTTTGGAATCGTTGATGAACTCAACGCCGCCGAGCTCCCGGACAAACTCCAGACGATGCTCAACCCCTTTGAATCCCTTAAACACATCCACACAGACTTGGCGATCAACGCCCAGGACCCTGGTCACGGCGAGAACCGCCATTTGATTCTGATTAAAATCCTCTGACTCTTCGTTGTTGTTAAAAAATAAAACACGGGCCTTTGCTTGGTCGGCCAAAGGCCGCAGAAACTCATCACCGTAATTTAAAACAAGCCAGTCTTCGGAGCCCTGATTGGCGAAAATACGTTTTTTGGCCTGAAGGTATGCGGCGATGTCCACGTAGCGATCCATATGATCCGGTGTCAAATTGAGGATCAAGGCGACCCTCGGATGAAAATTCTTGATGGTTTCCAGCTGAAAGGAACTGACTTCGAGGACAACAAAATCTTGAGGCTGGACAGACAAGACATTCTGAGAAAAAGGCCTGCCGATATTTCCCAGCACATGGGCATTGCGTCCGGCGGCCTTAAGGACTTCTCCGATCAGAGTTGTTGTGGTGGTCTTTCCGTTTGTTCCCGTGATCGCAATGATCGGCGCCGGGCACACAGATGCCGCAAGCTCAATTTCGCCGATAACGCCGATGCCCGATTCCCTGGCCCAAACAACAGGCAAAGCATCCAGGCGAACTCCGGGACTCAGCACAAGAAGTTCAGCGCCGCCAACAAACGCTTTGCCGTGTCCCCCCAACTCAACCGCGATGCCTTCCTTTTCCAATTGTCCGGCACTGTCCCTGAGCCCGGGCGAATCATTTGCTTCTGTCAGGCGAACCGTGGCCCCCAGGTTTTTTAAAAGTCTGGCCGCCGCGATTCCGCTGCGTGCCAAGCCGACCACGGTGACGTTTTTCTGCGCATACACGGTCATCTCAACTTCAACGTCGTTAGCGTAAAGAGCGCCAGGATAATCGCCACAATCCAAAAACGCACAATCACTTTAGATTCAGACCACCCCATCATCTGAAAATGATGATGCAGGGGCGCCATTTTAAAAATTCTTTTTTTTCTCAATTTAAAAGATGCCACCTGCAGGATAACAGACAGGGCCTCCAACACAAATATTCCGCCCACGATCACAAGCAATAATTCTTTTTTGATGAAAATCGCGACGAGGCCGATGGCACCCCCCAGGGCTAGGGCTCCGACATCCCCCATGAATACGGCCGCAGGATAACAATTAAACCACAAAAAACCCAAACAGGCCCCGACCATCGCCGAACACAAAACCGCCAGTTCTCCGGCGCCTTCGATGTAAGGAATAAACAGATACTGGCTGAACCGAAGGTGGCCGGAGAGATAACTCAAAATGCCATAGGCGAACGCCACGATCAAAACACATCCTGTGGCCAATCCATCCAGGCCGTCGGTGAGATTGACGGCATTCGATGAGCCGATCAAGATCAATATCACCAAAAAGATATAAAATACGCCCAGATCAACG
This sequence comes from Candidatus Omnitrophota bacterium, assembly GCA_043801485.1. Taxonomy (GTDB): domain Bacteria; phylum Omnitrophota; class Gorgyraeia; order Velamenicoccales; family Velamenicoccaceae; genus JAZDLY01. Next base: position 2,007 of record JAZDLY010000099.1, read on the forward strand.
GTCAGGTTTTTTAAAAACGGAATGTCCAGCTGCGTGGATGAATTCGGGTCCATATAGATAAAAACTCCGACCGCGATGCCCAGGAGCAATTGACCGATCAACTTGGCCCTGGCGCTCAACCCCTTGGACCGGCGGAAGCGCAACTTGATATAATCGTCGATAAAACCGACTATTCCCAGCCAGAAAACAGCGATGAGGCTCCAGATGATGTATCGGTTGAGAATATCCGCCCAGAGGGCCGTGGAGAGAAGAATCGAAGACACAATGAGAAGGCCGCCCATGGTCGGCGTGCCCTGCTTGTGGTGGTGGAGGTCATAGAGGCCGCGAACTTCCTCCTTGGGCCGCACATGCTCGCAGACGCGCAGGGCAGCAAGTTTCTTGATCACTTTAGTCCCGAACAGCAGGCAAATAAAAAAAGTGGTCAGGGCAGCCATGGCAGAACGAAACGTAATATATTTAAAAACGTTGAACCCGGCAAAAAAATCCCGCAGGGGATACAAGAGGTAATACAACATTTTAGTAATGCTCCTTGAGGTGAGTGACGATTTTTTCCATCTGCATGGACCTGGAACCCTTGACCAGAAGGACATCGCCTTCGGCAACCGTCGCATCTAAAAATTCAATCACCTGGGGATGGCTGTCGAAGTGGAAGACAGATTCCTGCGCCAGGCCGTTCTTTTTTGCCTGTTCCGCAGCGGCATGCGAAAAATCGCCCATGGTCACAAAAATCTGAATGGGTTTTTTTGCGACGTAACGTCCGAAATAACTATGGAACTCTTCGGATTTTTTGCCCAGCTCCTTCATGTCGCCCATGATCAGAATCCTTCGTCCCGTGGTTTCCCGGCGACAGAGAACATCAATGGCCTGCTTGAGCGATTGAGGATTGGAATTGTATGAATCGTCAAATACCGTGCAGGTCTTGAGGTTCAATTCTTTCAGGCGCATGGCCGGACTATCGAAGGATTCGATTTTGGCCTTGATCTCTTCAAAATCAAGGCCGAACAAAAGCCCGCACCCGATGGCCGCCAGGGCATTGGAAACATTGTGCAGCGCGCAATGCTTGACCTCAATTTCATGAACGCCGTTGAAAAGAAAAACAATGCTCTGGTGCTTATAGATGATTTCTGTTGCCTTGAAATCGGCATCCGTGTTGATGCCGAAAAAGAAAAATGGCTGGGACCGGATCCGGCTGAGTTTCTCCAGCAGCATATCCCCTTTGTTCAAAAGCGCGATCATGGGGGCTTTGAGGTGCTTGATGCAATCGATTTTCTCTCGATAGACCCCTTTGAGGCTTCCCAAAAATTCCAGATGCGCCGGCCCGATATTGGTAATGATGCCCATGTTGGGCTCGGCGATCTGTGACAATTGCCTGATTTCGCCGACGCGATTGGTCCCCAACTCCACGACGCAGAGGTCATGCTTGGAATGGATCTTCAAAAGCGTCAGGGGCACGCCGATCAGGTTATTCTGCGTGCCTTCGTTCTTGAGCACGTGGTATTTGGCGCCAAGGACCCAGGCAAGCATTTCTTTGGTTGTGGTCTTGCCGCTGGAGCCGGTCACGGCAATGATGGGAATGTCAAACCTGCGACGGTGAAATCGCGCGATCGCACCCAGTGCCTGTGTCGTCTCCGGCACCTGAATGTAGACAACGCCCTCCTGAAAACTTCCAACTTTGCGAGCATCGCTGAACACAATGGCTTTGGCCCCGGCTGAGATGGCCTCCGGAATAAAATCATGCCCGTCGAACCTCTTGCCGATCAGGGCCACAAAAACGTCGCCAGTCCCGAGCATCCGCGTATCTGTGGCTATGCCAGAAAAACGGCCTCGCCCGGCGGACGATTTCGCAATACCCCCCGTGGCCTGGACCAATTCTTTAACATTAAACATGTTTGCTCAACAAGTTTTGCACAACAGCCTTATCATCAAAGGAAAGCACGGTCTTGCCAATCACCTGAGTGGTTTCATGCCCCTTACCGGCAATCAGGACAACATCCCCTTTTTGCGCCATGTTCAGGGCTTTTTGAATCGCGATCATGCGGTCGGGTTCTGTTTCAAAATTTTTGCGGCTGATCCCCTCTTTGATCTGTGCAATGATAACCTGCGGGTCTTCGCTGCGGGGATTGTCAGACGTCACAATGCAATAGTCCGATAAAGCGCTGACCACACTTCCCATCTTAGGCCTTTTGCCTTGATCCCGGTCACCGCCGCAGCCAAAAACAGTAATGATTCTGCCATTATGAACAATGCGGCGTAAAGATTCAAGGACATTTTTCAACGCATCGTCCGTATGGGCATAATCCACAAAAACCAAAAAATCTTTATTCGATTCGATGCGTTCCAGACGACCAGGAACAAACTTCAGACGTTCAATTCCGGCTTTAATTACCTCTGGCTTAAGCCCTTGGGAGACCCCAAAGGCCGCGGCAGCCAATATATTGTAAAGATTGTGCTCACCCACCAACTGCGTGCGCACCTCAAAAGCCCCATCCGGGATTTGGATCATGGCCGAAGAACCATCCTGACCCAGAACGCGGCGTTCTGAGCGAACATCTGCCTGACCTGAGAACCCGTAGGTCAAGACATTCCGTTTGGCCGACTGAAAAAGGCGCTTTCCGAACGGATCATCTGTGTTCAGGACCAGCGCGGTTTGACTCTCGACATAATCCGTAAAGAGCTTTTGCTTGGCACAAAAATAAGTCTCCATATCCCGATGGTAATCCAGGTGATCCTGCGTCAAGTTTGTAAAAATGACACAGGAAAACTTAATGCCCTTGACCCGCTCCTGATCCAACGCATGCGAAGAAACCTCCATGACCACAATGCGGTTTCCGGCATCCGCCATTTCCTTAAAGATCCGATGCAACTCAACAATGCCGGGCGTAGTGTTGGTCAACGGCTTCATTTCATCGCGGGTGCGCCTGCCGATGGTCCCGACCAGACCCGCTCTTAATCCCGCGGCCGCAAGGATGCTATGGACCAAATACGAAACGGTTGTCTTGCCATTTGTTCCGGTGATCCCGACACACCGGAGACGCTCGTAAGGATGACCGAAAAATCCTCCGGCAACCTGCCTCAAGGCCTGCTGGGAATCTTTCACAAGGATGTGTGCTATTTTTGGTTCTCTCAGCGGGAAAAAAGAGCTGTCTTGGAAAATGATGGCGGCCGCGTTGCGCTTCAGGACATCCGGAATGTAGCGGTGCCCGTTTTGCTGACTTCCGGCCACAGCCACAAAAAGACCCCCGTCCTGGACCTGACGCGAATCGCTGGCAACATCGCGGATCTCAACCTCCTCAGGCCCTGACCTCTGGACAATATCCAAACCCCTCAATAGTTCACTGAGCTTCATTGATTTGCCTGTATTTTAACACGTCTTCGGCCACAAGTTTAAACGCAGGGGCGGAAACCACGCCGCCGTAATAATACGGCCGCGGCTCATCGACAACAACAACAATCGCGATTTGCGGGTCATCCGCCGGCGCAAACCCGATGAACGAAGCAAAAAACTTGGAATGCGAATAAGTGCCGTTGGGCTCAACTTTTTGACCCGTGCCTGTCTTTCCCGCGAATTTAAAAAGTTTTGAGCCGGCGAGCCTCCCGGTCCCTGTTTCCACAACAGCCGTCAATATTTCTCTCATTTTTGCAGACGTTTCTTCGGACAAAACACGACGCAGTGCCTGCGGCTGGAAATGTTTGATTTCCTGCCCGTTTTTATCAACGATGGCTTTGATCACATAAGGTTGCATATAGACACCG
>JAZDLY010000103.1:0-5819 GCA_043801485.1 Candidatus Omnitrophota bacterium
TTATGTCCTCATGTAGCCCTCGCACTGATCTTGTAGAACGCTGGTGCAAGGACTCATTCGGACACATAAGTTATGTCACTCTGTTCCATAACTTATGTCCTCATGTAGCCCTCGCACTGATCTTGTAGAACGCTGGTGCAAGGACTCATTCGGACACATAAGTTATGTCACTCTGTTCCATAACTTATGTCCTCATGAGGTCTGGTTTTCTTTTTTTTGTGATATTGGAAGCCTCCATTTTTCGCCAGACCACGATCTTGGCGTGGTTGCCTGACAAAAGCACGGCCGGGACTTTTTTCCCCCTGAAAACCGCCGGACGCGTGTATTGGGGATATTCCAGCAATCCTTCCTGAAAACTTTCGGAATGCAGCGACGCCTCGTTGCCCAAAACACCGGGTAGGAGCCGCGCCACGGCATCGATCAAGACCATGGCCGGCAGCTCGCCGCCGGTCAAAACATAATCGCCGATGGAAATCTCTTCGTCAGCCAAATAGCGCGACACGCGCTCATCAATCCCCTCGTAATGACCACAGACAAGCACCAATTGTCTTTTCCGCGACAGTTGCCGCAAGAGGCTCTGCGTTAACTTCCTGCCACGCGGCGAAAGAAGAATAATACTCCTCTTGGCCTTAGCTACCTTGGTCTTGCGTAGAACAGCCTCCACACATGAAAAGATCGGCTGCGGCGTCATGACCATGCCCGAACCGCCGCCATACGGCCGGTCGTCGACCTTGCGGTGTTTGTCGCGGGCAAAATCCCGAAAATTGTGCAGGGCAATCTTTAACTTGCCTGCGGCCTGGGCGCGCTTGAGGATCGACTCGCCCAAAATCGGGCCAAACATCGATGGAAAAATCGTCAAAACATCAATCCGCATGATACTTACTCAAAAAATCTTTCTTAAATGCAGCGAATCTATTTTCTTTGATGGCGGCTCTCGCCTGGTCCATGAGATGCACAAAGAAATAAACATTGTGGGTCGAAACCAGACGCAAGCCTAGGATTTCTCCGGTGTTGAATAGGTGACGCAGGTAGCCCCGGGTGAAATTCCGACAGCAATAGCAGCCACAGGCCTCGTCCAAAGGCCTCTGGTCGCAGCCAAACTTTGCGTTGCGCACCGTAATTTTGCCGGCGCTTGTAAAAGCGCTCCCGTTGCGGCCGTAGCGGGTGGGCACCACGCAATCGAACATGTCAACACCCCAGGACACCGCTTCCAGGAGGTCTTCGGGCAAGCCAATCCCCATCAAATAGCGGGGCCGCTCGCCAGGTAAAAAATCAACCGCGCAAGACAAAATATTATACATTAAGTCTTGTGGTTCGCCAACACTTAATCCTCCAAGCGCATAGCCGTCAAAACCGATCTCCAAGAGTTCTTCTGCCGACCGCTGTCTCAGGTCTTTGTAGCTGGAACCCTGAACGATGCCAAAGAGATGCTGCGGCTGCGCTTCCCCAGCCCCGGGGTGCGCCACGAAGGCCTTTTTCGACCGCTTGCCCCACAGCGTTGTGCGGTCAACCGCTTTTTCGGCTTCATCAAATGAAGCCGGATAGGGGACACATTCATCCAAAGGCATCATGATGTCTGAGCCCAAAACACGCTGGACGCCAATCACATCTTCGGGTGTCAAAAAATGTCTTGAACCATCCAGGTGAGATTGAAACTCCACGCCCTCGTCCTTGATCTTTCTCAATAACGCCAGACTGAAAATCTGATATCCGCCGCTATCGGTCAAGACGGGTTTGTGCCAGTTCATGAATGCATGGAGGCCGCCGAACTGGCGAATGATCTCCAGGCCTGGCCTCAGATACAAGTGATACGCATTGCTCAACATGATCTGGGCGCCGCATTCGTCCAGCTCCCGGGGAGACAGCGCCTTGACCGTCGCCTGGGTTCCGACCGGCATGAAGACAGGGGTCTCCACAGTCCCGCGGCCAAGCTGCAAAACTCCGCAACGCGCTCTGCCCGAAACATCCGTATGCGTAACCTTAAAATCCAATGCCATAATTTCTGATGAAATAGTTTATGCCATCTATTAAACGTTTGTCTTGGCTTTGTTTTGAGCAGGGCGTTTGCAGGCCGAGCGGGCAAATCGAGCGTCCTCCTTCGCTTACGCTTCGGAGGACTATCCACCGAAATCTTAGCGAAGGTGGATGTCCCTGCGTCCCGGAAATGCTTTGCATTTCCGGAGCCCTTGATCCATAAAATCGCAAAGCGGTTTCATGGAAAGAACGAAAACAAGACAAACGTTGTGATAAACGCCATGCTTAAATTATTCAAATGGATCATTTGTTTTCCGAAGGCCATTCCATCTTATAGACGTAGATCGCGTTGCCTTTTTCGTCCTTTTCCTGGTCAAAGGGCTTGAAATACGTCAGGCCCTGGCCTTTGAGGTAATAGAGCCGCACCAGCATGCTCTTGGCAAGTGCTGTGTCCAAAAGGATGCTTTTGTATTCGTCGTTTTCCTTGATCATCAAGGCGCTGTAGGCAAGACCCGGATCTTTCTGGGGGTGCTCGGTCAACTTACCGTTCTCAAAGGCAAAAAGATTTTGGGGAACGCCACGGTCACCGCGGGGGCTGACCACGACATAGGCATGATTGTTCGCCAGATTCACCACAAGTCCGTTTTCAAAGAAAAGAATCTTCTCGTCCTGCCTGCTCGTCGCCAAACCGGATACAAACGCCAATAGCTTGGAAAACCATCCGCGGGACTGACGATCGCTGCGCAGACTCAACTCCAGATATTTCTCTTCAGCCTCCTGGAGTGTGAGGTTGTAGCGCTTGGTGGCGTATGTTGTGAAATCAACACGATTGATCTGTTTTTTCCTGAACGTCAACCACTGCTCCACGCGGTCAAAATCCCAGTTGCCGATGTAAGAGATCGCGCTGATCTTGATTGGCATATCCCAGGAAACAACAAAATACACAGGCGGCAACTTGGCCGGAAAAAGCAAGCCAAGGAGCTCGTCGGTTTTTTCGCCGGTCAGGGATTTTGACAGAAGCGTTTTCGCCTCTGCGGGGCTCAACACAACAGCCTCTTTAATCAAATCCACGGCGCGGGCAACGGACAGGCCTTGTTTTTCCAGGAGCTCAACCGCTTTGTTGCCGCTGGCATTGACCATCCTCAAAATTCCGCAGGCCTCTTTTTCGTTATCGGTCAAAAGACTATAGGCAATCCAATAGGCATAGGGCGTATTTTGCGTCATGCCGTCAAAAAGAACCCGCCGATTGCCGACGGCCTTAAACCAATGCCCGAAATCCCACCAGGAATCAATCACGGCATCGGCAGGCGTGTTTTGCCGAATCCTCGTCAAAACAGCATCCCAGGTGTCGTTCATCTGAGGAATAGCGATCAGAAGACTGGCATGCACCGCATAAATATTAAACGCCAGGAACAAAACCAGAACGCATACCGCCGCACTTCGAACCGCAAGAGCGGCTTTATGTTTCAAGGCGCGACGGGTGACTGAGTCGAGAATCTCGGTGAATTTGCTGACGACCAAACCAAACGACAGCCCGACAGGCACAACCAAGAGCAAAATCAAGCGCAACACCGACATCGAAGCATAAAACACGGTGGAGACCCAAAGGATCAAACATAGAATGCCGAATCCCCGGCGCGCGTCCCTAAGGCTTTTTTCCCCTAAAGCGATATAAAGCAAACCAGCCAAACTGACAAAAAAGACAAAAGATCCACCGAGGGTCCTGATGATCTCTGAGGGTTCTGACGGCCCCAATTCAGCCACAGTCCAATACACATTCGGCCACATGGCCAGAGACGTCACCTTTAAAATCGCCGACAAACGCAAGGGTTCGGCGATAAAATCTTTCCACACCAAAACGCCGTTCAACAACAGGACAAAAAAGCTCCCCATGACCACAAAGAACCCCAGGCTCAGCGCCTGGTCCCTGATCAAGCGGCGCTCATCGCTGTCTGCCTCAGAGCTTTGATAAAGGTTGAGCAAAAAAAGACCCCCAGCGATCACCATCAGATCAAAAATAAACCACCACCCTTTCCAGGTGGGGGCATAAAGCGCCAAAAAAAGACCTGCCAGACCCAAAAGCCCCAGCCGCCTCTTAAGATTTTTTTCATCAAAGGCAAAAAGCGTCGTTCCGAAGACCAAAAGCGGAAAAAGGATGTTGTAAATATCTGTGTCAAACCATTCTCCGACACTGCGCGCCATAAAAAAAGGAGAAAAATTAATGGCCATGGTCGCAAAGAAGGCGCCCAGATCACTGGCCCCGAGTTTTTTTGCCACAAAAAAACTAAAAATGACGATGACGCATGACAGGAAAATCGGAATATAAAACAACACAGGCTCTAAAGGGGCCTGCGGATGGAAAAGCGAGGCAATTTTGTAAAAAAGGACCCCGAGCCACAAATGCACGTTTCTTTTTGTGGCGTTGTCAATCGCGGCACCCTGCAGATCGTCAACTTCAACGCCATCGACGATCCGGTCACCAATATGACCTTTGTCTAAGAGATTACGCAACAATCTCAGCCAATAATATGAATCGATGCCCACCAGATAAACGTGGCCTTCGGGATCGCGATAGACACTTTTTAAGGCAGCAGCGCGCGCTTGGATTTTTGTCTTGATCTCTGCACCGAAGGTCTTGAGGTTTTCCCGAGAAAGCTGTTGGAGCATTTTTGTTTCGGCGACCGGAGATAAATTGTCGTATTTTTCTTTGAGCACTTTTCCAAGAGCCGAGCGCTCTTCGTCATAAATCTCAATTTTGGCTTTTGCGTCCAGCAAAGGCAACATCCGCGGGTAAAACCGCAGATAAATTCCAACCGCACAACACACCGTCACCAGCAAAACCGTTATGATCTTTTTATTCATGAATCCCCCATAAGAGCGATATTGGTGCGACAAATGACGCAGGAATTGGATTGACTTGGATTTGTTTTGAGTAGGGCGTTTGGAGGCCGAGCGGGCAAATCAAGCGCCCTCCTTCGCTAACGCTTCGGAGGACTGTCCACCGAAAACTTAGCGAAGGTGGACGTCCCTGCGTCCCGGAAATGCTTTGCATTTCCGGAGCTTTTGATCCCTGAAATCGCAAAGCGATTTCAGGGAAAAAACGAAGCCAAGGCAATCCGATGTTGTAAACGTCTGCCGATTGCTTCAAAATAAAGGTTTGAATTCTCTAAAACATTAAGCATATTTATAAGATCAGCATCGCATCGCCGTAACTGTAAAACCGATAGCGCTGCCGCACGGCTTCTCTGTAGGCCTCAAGCACTGTCTGTCTGCCGGCAAAGGCCGACACCAGCATCAGGAGCGTTGTGCGCGGGAGATGAAAGTTCGTGATCAGCGCATCAATAATTCTAAATTCAAAGGGCGGCCGGATAAACAACTTGCTCGATCGGCGAATGGCCCGCTCCGGCCGCCTCACACCGAGCAAAATGTTCCGGCTGTCCTCCAGAGCCTTGGCCACCGTCGTGCCGACGGCAAACACATGCCGGCCTTCCTGTTTGGCCTTTCGAATCTGGCGAACCGTCGAAGAAGGGATTTGGAAATATTCTTCCTGCATGCGGTGCCCGGAAAGATCCTCAGACTTGACCGGCGAAAAAGTAGCATAATTGACATGCAACGTCAAAGAAAGGATGCGCACGCCTTTTTTCTCTAGTTGCGCCAAAAGCCGCCGCGTCAAATGAAGTCCCGCGGTCGGCGCTGCCACAGCTCCGGGTTTTGAGGCAAAAACCGTCTGATAACGTTGCCGGTCCAGCCGCTCCGGCGCTCTGCGGATGTAGGGCGGCAAAGGCATCTGTCCGAATTTTTTCATCACAACAGAGGCCCGGCCTTTGGAGACACCAATAATCTTT
>JAZDLY010000134.1:0-26979 GCA_043801485.1 Candidatus Omnitrophota bacterium
GGCCGCTGCCAAACAGAAAGAACAGGCCTCGGGCAAGGGCGGTCCCAAGCCGGAGCCCGGAGGACAAGAGGCACCGGAAGGCAAGAAAGACAAAGAAGAAGATATTATCGACGCTGAGTATCGCGAAGAGGACGATAAAAAGAGTTAATGACACAAAAGGAGACAGGCTCCTTTTGTGTCATTAACGTGAGTGGATAGGGCACCAATGACAACGCAGCGGGATTATTACGAAATTCTGGGGGTCAAGAAAACAGCCTCGATGGATGAAATCAAGGGCGCCTACCGGAATTTAGTGATGAAACATCATCCCGACCGCGTGCCGGCCGAAGAGAAAAAACAGGCCGAAGAGAGATTCAAGGAGATCTCCGAAGCCTACGCCGTTCTTTCTGACGAACAAAAACGTCGTCTCTACGATCAGTACGGGCACGCCGGGATTGATCAGCGCTACTCGACGGATGATATTTTCCGGGGGACGGATTTTTCGAGCATCTTTGAAGAGATCCTTGGCCGCGGCGTGAGCGGTTTTGGGGCAAGCATCTTTGATGAACTCTTTGGATTCGGCGATTCGCAGATGTTTGGCTCAGGGCGCAGCCGACGGGCAAGGCGGGGCCGGGATCTGCAGTTTGAAATCGAGATTTCGCTGGAAGAGGCGGTTAACGGCATAGAAAAGACTTTGTCCATCAGCCGTTATGAGCCTTGTGACAATTGCGGCGGCAGCGGGGCAAAACCCGGGACAAAACAAACCACTTGTCCTCAGTGCAAAGGGGCAGGTCAAGTCAGGATTTCTCAGGGATTTTTTCATCTGGCCCAGACATGTCCGAAATGCCGAGGTGAAGGAAAGATCATCGGCTCATCCTGCCCGAAGTGTTCCGGCCAGGGCACCATGAAAGTTCCGCGGAAGATTTCCGTCAAGATTCCGGCTGGCGTGGAGACAGGATCGCAGTTGAGGGTTAGAGGCGAAGGGGAAGCAGGTCAAGCCGTAAAAGGGGATCTTTTCGTCCATATCCGCGTCCGAGAGCATCCTGTGTTTGAGCGGCACGGCAGCGATCTTCTTTGCCAGGTTCCGGTTGATGTCGCGCAGGCCCTTTTGGGGTCTGAGATCGAGGTGCCTACGTTGAACGGTCATGTGAAGATGCGGATTCCTGCCGGCACGCCATCGGGCAAAATCTTTCGTCTCAGGGACAAGGGCGCGCCTGACGTGCATTCCAGGCGGCGCGGGGATGAGCTGGTGCGTGTGACGGTTGAAATGCCGTCGAATTTAAGCTCCAACGAAAAACGTCTGATCCAGGAATTTGCCCGAAGTCGGGGGATCAGCATTTAGAGAGGAAGAAGGTTATGCCCACATACGAGTACGAGTGCAAGACCTGCGGTCATCGTTTTGATAAATCTCAGCCCATGACGGCCGCTCCCGTTAAAACCTGTCCAAAATGTAAAAAGTCAGTGCGACGGGTGATCCATGCCGGCTCAGGGATTATTTTCAAAGGATCTGGTTTTTACGCCACAGACTACAAAAAGACAAAGCCGCCGTCGGAAAAGCCGTGTCCGGCTTCGGGGTCAAAACCCGAATGTTCTTCGTGTCCCGGCAAGGCCCCTCAATGATTTTTGCGTCCAAAAATGCCTGGGCGTGGCTGTGGGTTTTTTGTTATGCCGTTTTTATTTTCTTGTGTTCGGCGGTGCCTGCCCAATATGTGCCTCAGGCGTTTTCGGCGTTTGATAAGGTTTTTCATATTTTCCTTTATATGCCTTTTGGTTTCTTAGTCAGTCGCGCCCTGGTCGGTACGGCGCGTTTGCAAGGATTTAATGCTTTACTCGTCTTTATTTTCATGATAATTATATATGCTTTGACCGACGAAGTTCACCAGCTTTATGTGCCGGGTCGGCAATTTGGGTCTTTGGACCTATTGGCAGACACCGTTGGTGCCATGATCGGACGCGCTTTTCATACTTTATGGCAAAAATAGAGCCCTTCCATAGTCTCCACTATAATCCTCAGGCCATCGAAGACCTTACCAAGGTTTTTTGTCCTCCGTATGATGTCATCGACGCCAAGGCGCAGGAGGAATACTATCAGAAGCACCCCTATAATTTTATTCGGCTGATTCTCGGCAAGGAGATGGCCGGAGATACCCTTGAGGAAAATAAATATACCCGTGCGGCCGGCTATCTCCAAGAGTGGTCCAGGCGCGCGATCCTCACACAGGATGCAGAGCCTTCTATTTATTTTTACGAACAGATTTTTGCCTGCGAAGGCCGTTCCAAACGGCGCGTCGGTTTCATGGCCCTGATGTGCCTGGAGGAGATAGACTCAGATCGCAGCATTCATCCTCACGAACACACCCACACAGCTCCGAAAGAGGACCGTCTGCAATTACTTAAGGCTGTGGAGGCGAACTTGAGCCCTATTTTTACCATTTTCAGCGACGAAAAAAAACTGATCCGTGAAGTTTTTGACAACGGTATGGAGACTCAAACGCCGGAAATCAAGGTTGTGGATAGGGACGGCGTTGAAAACAGTATCTGGCGCCTGACAGAGAAAGAGACCATCGAGCGCATCAAAACGTATATGTCTGGCAAAGACGTGTTTATTGCCGATGGTCATCATCGCTATGAGGTCGCTCGTGTATTCCGTGATGAAAAACGCCGCGGCGCCCCTGAAGCATTCAAAGAGAGCTATAATTATCTGTTGACCTACTTTACGCCCATGAAAGACGATGGACTTTGTATTTTGCCAACGCACCGCCTGGTCAAAAACGGCCATTTTTCGCCGGAAGACTTCAGCCGGTGTTTCAGCGTCAAGGAGTGTGATTCGTCCGAGCAGCTCAAAGGCGAGATGGCTGCGCGCAAGGACGAGGTTGGGGTTTTTGGTTTGTACAAAGAGGGGAAATTCTACCTCCTTAAAATTTCTGAAAAACGGGAATGCAACCGGATGATCCCTGGGGGATCGAAAGAATACAAAAAACTGGATGTGGCGATTCTGCACAAAGTGCTGTTTGAGCAGATCTTGAACATCGGTTTGCAGCAGATCAATTATGAAGTTTCCTGGGAGCGGGCCTTGGCGGCCGTGGATTCAAAAACGTTCGATGCGGTATTTCTTTTGAATCCCACCCGGATCGAACAGATCCGTGATTTGGCTGTTGCCGGAGAGGTCATGCCGCAGAAATCGACGTATTTCACCCCGAAGCTTTTGAGCGGGCTTGCAATTCATAAATTTTAGAGGAACAGGACATGGCCCTTTTCGGTAAGCCCAAATACACAATTGTTAAGATCAGGAAGCGCGAAATCCCGGAAGGCCTGTGGACGAAGTGTCAGGAATGCAACCAGCCTATTTACAAAAAGGAACTCGAGGCAAACCTCAAGGTGTGTCCGAAGTGCAATTTTCATTTTACGATGTCGGCCCGTGAACGCTTGGACTCCGTTGTGGACGAAGAGACTTTTAGAGAATACGATAAAGATCTTATCACGCAAGACCCGCTGGAATTCAGAGGGATCAAATCCTACAAACAAAAACTTTCCGAAGACCAGAAGGCCACGGATTTAAAAGAGGCCGTGATCAGCGGAGAGGGGGCGATTTTTGGCCGTAAGGCTGTTGTGGTTGTTACGGATTCGCGTTTCATCATGGGGTCCATGGGGTCGGTGGTGGGAGAAAAAGTGACGCGCGCCATCGAAAAATCCATTGAGAAGAAATTGCCGCTGGTTATGATTTCAGGTTCCGGCGGGGGTGCCCGGATGTATGAAGGGATTTTTAGCCTGATGCAGATGGCCAAAACCTCTGCGGCGTTGGGCAAACATCATGAGGCCGGGAGCTTGTTTATTTCCGTTTTGACCAATCCTACGATGGGAGGGGGTTATGGCTTCTTTCGCGGGCTTAGGGGATATCATCATCGCTGAGCCTAAGGCGCTTTTGGGTTTTGCGGGGCCCCGTGTCATCGAGCAGACGACACGCCAAAAGTTGCCGGAGGGGTTTCAGCGTGCGGAGTTTATGCTCGAGCATGGACTTCTGGATATGATCGTGCATCGCAAAAATCTCAAAGAAACCCTGCACAGGCTTATTGATTATTTGGGTTGACACCAGGTGCGCTTAGGTTATAATATTTTAATGTTTTTCATTGTCAATTGATGTTATGGCTCAAGTCAGCTTAAAAAACGTCAGCAAGATATATTCCGGGAGCGTGCGGGCCGTGGACCGCGTGAACCTTGGCGTTGAGAATAAGGAATTTCTTGTTCTCGTCGGGCCGTCGGGGTGCGGGAAGTCAACGACCCTGCGCATGGTGGCGGGTTTAGAGGAAGTTTCCGAAGGCCAGATTTATATCGGAGATCGGCTTGTCAATGACGTGCCTGCCAAAGACCGCGATATCGCGATGGTCTTTCAGAACTACGCCCTTTATCCCCACATGACTGTTTTTGAAAATATGGCTTTTGGCTTGATGTTGCGCAAATACCCGAAATCCGAAATTGGTGCGCGCGTCAAAGATGCGGCCGAGATTTTGGGGATCAAGCATTATCTTGAGCGAAAGCCACGGGAGCTATCCGGCGGAGAGCGGCAGCGTGTGGCCGTTGGCCGTGCCATCGTGCGCAAGCCTATGGTTTTTCTTTTCGATGAACCCTTGAGCAACCTGGATGCCAAATTGCGTGTTCAGATGCGCACCGAAATTAAAAAACTGCATCAGCGTCTGTCGACCACGATGATTTATGTCACGCACGACCAGACCGAGGCGATGACAATGGGCGACCGCATTGCCGTTATGTGCGACGGCGTCGTTCAACAGGTGGCAGATCCGATCACCGTCTACGACAAGCCCGTGAACAAATTTGTAGCCGGGTTTATCGGAAGCCCCCCCATGAATTTCATGCGCGGAGAGATCGTCAGGCAGAACGGCAAATTGGCGTTCAATGAGGGAAAGTTCCGCGTGCGCATCGTCAAGGAACAGGAAGCATCACTGTTGGCCTATGTGGACAAAAAAGTGGTCTTCGGCATCCGCGCTGAAGATATTTACGATAAATTGTTTGCGACACAACCCGCCTCCGACAATGTCGTCAAAGTCACCTGTGAGGTCGTCGAACCCATGGGATCCGAGGTTTATCTGCATTTGAATTCCGGCAAGCACACCTTCATTGCTCGTGTCGGTGCCCACAACAAGCCCGCGGTGGACCAGCCTATTGATCTGGTGTTTGATATGGCCAAGGTCCACTTTTTCGACTCCGAAACAGAAAAAACCATCATCTAGTCCTCGCCGTCTCCCTACTCATTCTTTTAGACATCGCCTTTGTCCTTTTTTCCGCTTGCGTCGGTTTTCCCGCCTTTGGCGGGACGCCAAAGGTCTCTCGCCATCTCGGCAGTAGGCACAACTCGCCCGTCGGCTCCGCCAGCCTGCCTGACGGCAGTCAGGCGTCCCTGTGAGAAACGAAACAAGGCCGGCCTGCAGAGAATGAAAGCAAGACCGGGCCATCAGGTTTTCGAGGGTGGGGTTTTGCGCGAATTGTGTTGAAAGTTGGTCCAACTTAGGATAAAATAACACACTAATGAAGAAGCGTTTTTATGCCGGAGTGGATGTGGGGGCGACGTTTACCAAAATCGCCCTTGTCGATGATTGGGCTCGCCTCGTGGTCAGGAGCCAATTTCCTTCCAAAGGTTTTTCCAATAAAAGTTATTTTGCCGAAACGCTGAAAAAAAATTTGTGTAACCTTCTGTCAGCTCATGCGTTGGATTTCTCGCATATGAAGGCTCTTGGCATTGGTTTGCCCGGGCCTATTGATTTTGACCGTGGGATTGTTTTGAGTCTCACCAACATCAGAGGGTGGAACAAGTTCGCTCTGCGGTCCTATTTAAAAAAATATTTTTCGTGTCCTATTTTTTTAGAGAACGACGCAAATTGCATGGCTTTGGCTGAGTCTCGATTGGGGGCTGCTAAGACCGCGTCTTGTGCTTTATGTTTGACGCTTGGCACAGGCGTCGGGGGCGGCCTGATTCTCAATAAGAAAATCTATCGAGGCCCTTTTTATTTTGGAGGCGAAATCGGGCATATCCCCTTAAAAGATCAGGGACCTGTGTGTGCTTGCGGTGGCCGGGGATGTCTTGAGCAATATATCGGCAATCGGGCGCTTTTGAGCAAAGCCAGGAAGATATTTGGTCGCTCGATCACGTTGGAAGCGGCCAGCCTGTTGGCCAAGGGCGGCAACAAAAAAGCCGTCGGCCTCTGGCGCAAAGCCGGAGAGGATCTCGGATTTGCGCTTGGGGGGATTATTAATGTGTTTAATCCCCAGGTGATTGTCATCGGCGGCGGAGTTGCGGCGGCTGGTCGTGTTCTCTTGGCGGCGATCCAAAAAAAAGCCCGCAGGCATGCGATGCAGCTTTTAAAAACAAAGGTTAAAATCAGGAAAGCGGTTTTGGGCAATGATGCCGGTGTCCTGGGGGCGGCTTTACTGGCCAAAGAGGGGACTGGATGTTGATGCAAGCAAAAAAAATTGCCGGGATGTTCTTTGTCGCTGCAGCGTTGGGGACCAGGATTGTTTCTTTGGCGTCGGCCGCAACCGCCAAGCAGCCCATTACGGTCAACGGAGACGTGGTTGAATTCAAAAGCGAAGGCAAAGAAGTCATCGCTGAAGGCAATGTGGAAATTACTTATCAGGACAACGTCATGACCTGCGACCGCGTGCGTGTTTTCCTGGATGAAAAGCTCGCCGTGGCCGAAGGCAACGTTGAACTGATCCGGCCTGAAAAAGAAGAGCTTCAGGGCGAGATGATTATTTTTGATTTCGGTGATCAGACGGGCTCGATCATCAACCCGAGCGTGCGCATGATGCCTTATTACGGTAAGTCAAACTCCATGGAAAAAATCAGCGAAGGGGAATTTGCTTTAACAGAAGGGGAGATCTCGACCTGCGATCTGCCGCATCCGCATTATTGGCTGCGCTGCCGTGAAGTAAATGTGAGTCCTGACCGCGTCATGACCGCCAAAGGGGTCACGTTAGGGGCCTTCGGCGTGCCCATCATGAAGATGCCGCGGTATTCACAAGATTTGAACGACAAGTATCCGCGTTTGATGGTCACGCCCGGGTATGACAAAAAATTGGGAACAGAGCTTTTTGGCGCCTATCGTTATTACCTTAACCCGAATGCCAGAGGCCGCCTGCACTTCGATTGGTACGGTAACATAGGCTTTGGGTATGGCGCGGATCTCAATTACAACACCAAGACAATCGGGGCCGGAAACCTGAAGTACTACCGTATTGACGAGAGCAACGCCATTGACGAGAGAATTCCTGATTACAATGAGCGTTTCAGGGTTGAATTGCGCCACAAGTGGGACATGACCGAACGCGATCACATTGTTATGGAGTTTTATAAACACTCCGATGCCGAGTTCCGCAAGGACTATTTTTTCCGGGAATACGAAAAGGACACGAACCCCAAGAGTTTTTTCTTGTTCTCCCATGTTTATCCCAGCGCAACTTTAAGTCTTTTGAGTTCTCCGAGGGTCAACAAGTTCGACGGGATGGTGGAAAAGATTCCGGAATTGAGACTAGAGACCGTCAGTCAAAAAATTGCCGACACCTCATTTTATTTTAAGAGTACGTCGAGCTTGAGTCAGTTGACGAATGCTCCTGCCGATGCCGCATCTTCGGCCGCCGTCGGGCGCATGGACACATCCAACGAATTGGCGTATGTGTTCCGTTTTATGGATTTGGATTTTAAACCCATGGCGGGCCACCGCGATACGTTTTACAGCCGGGGCCTGAATTCGAAAAGCGATTTGATGCGCGGGTTGTTTTTCACAGGGCTGGATGTCAGCACGAAACTATTCCGTGTTTTTGACGTGGAAACCGACAGAATGAATTTGGACATCCATGGTCTGCGTCACGTCGTGACCCCGAGTTTGCAGTATCGCTATCAGCATGAGCCGACGGTTTCAAAAGAAAAATTGCAGCAATTGGATGATGTGGACGCTCTGGATAAGTTGAATAAAGTCACCTTGGGCCTGGATCAGCGGTTTCAGACAAAGCGCGATGGGGTTTCCGTCGATCTGATGACACTTTTATTGTCGAGTGATTTTTATTTTGAGCGCAACAGCACCTACGGCAAGGGATTCGAAAATTTTAAATATGATTTGGAATTCAAGCCTTACCCATGGTGGGAGTTTGATTCAGACGGCGAATACGATACCTCGGGGGATTACTTTAGGACCCTGAACGCGGATTTTTGGGCGAATATGGGCAAGGCTCGTACGGGTCTTGGGTATCGTTTCAAAAAAGACGAAAGCAGCCAGGTTACCGCGGGCTTTACGTCGCCGTTGAATCCGCTCTGGAAACTCGGCGTTTATGAACGTTTTGAATTCAAGACTGGCGATTTGGTCGAGCAGGAATACACCCTGGAGCGCGATCTGCACTGCTGGATCGTGCGGTTGATCGTCAACAACAGGGTGGACGAGGGAATTTCCGTTTTGCTTGAGTTCACTCTCAAGGCATTTCCGGAGTTGGGTTTTAACGCGGAAGCCAATTTCAGGCCGCCGCGCAGCGAATAGGGGTCCATGAGGTTTTTATGATGAACATCGCGATGATCGGAGCCGGTTATGTGGGCCTGGTGACAGGGGCTTGTTTTGCGGAGCTTGGCAATAAAGTGATTTGTGTCGATTGCGACCGCGCCAAAATTGCTTCTTTGAAAAAACTAAAAATCCCCATCTATGAGCCGGGCTTAGAGGAGCTGGTCAAAAGAAACCACGCCCATGGCCGCATAACGTTCACGACAGATATCACGACAGCCGTTAAAAAGTCGGCATTGGTCTTCATTGCGGTTGGCACGCCCCCTAAGGAAAACGGCGAAGCGGACCTGACAGGCATCGAACACGTGGCCCGCACGATCGCCAAGTCCATGAATTCATATCGCCTCATCGTCGAAAAATCGACCGTGCCGGTCGAGACGGGCAAATGGGTGCGCCACACGATCGAGATCAACAAAAAGAAAAACGTCGCTTTTGACGTGGCTTCCAATCCGGAGTTCTTGCGCGAAGGCCAGGCTATCAAAGATTTTATGCAACCGGACAGGATTGTCATTGGCGTTGAGTCCAGAAAAGCAGAAAAGATGCTGCGCGAACTTTATGCGCCCATCAAGGCACCGATCCTGGTGACGGACATCAAGTCCGCGGAGTTGATCAAGCATGCCTCCAATTCGTTTCTGGCCTTAAAAATTTCCTTTATCAACGCCGTGTCCAGAGCTTGCGATTTGTCCGGCGCCGATATCGAACTTGTGGCTGAGGGGATGGGTTTGGATCGGCGCATCGGCAGGTCATTCTTAGACGCCGGCATCGGCTTTGGAGGTTTTTGCCTGCCCAAAGATGTGGAAGCCTTTATCCGTATTTGCGAAAAACTGGGGTATTCTTTTGATCTTTTGAAAGAGGTCAAGCGTATCAACGAGTTCCAGAAGGCGGAGTTTGTGCGCAAAATCGAGTCACATCTCTGGAACATTAAGGGCAAGACGATCGGTGTCCTGGGATTATCGTTTAAGCCCGATACGGATGATATGCGCTTTGCACCTTCCATCGACATCATCACGGCCCTGCAGAGGCATGGCGCGAAAATCAGGGCCACGGATCCCCAGGCCATGTCCCGGGCCAGAGGGATCTTCAAGCAGGTTGTTTTTTGCAAAGATGCCTATGAGGCAGCCCGCGGGTGCGATTGCCTGATTGTGGTTACGGAATGGAATGAATTCAAGGAAATGGATTTCAAAAAAATAAAAAAATTGATGAATCAGCCGCTGGTCATTGATGGCCGCAATATGTATGACCCCAAAGAGATGACGCGCCTGGGATTCAAATACATCAGCATGGGAAGATGATTTCATGAAGACAGTCCTTATTACCGGCGGCGCCGGTTTCATCGGATCGCACCTCTGCGACCTATTTTTGAAAAAGGGTTGCCGGGTCATTTGTCTGGACAATCTGATCACGGGCTCCAAGGAAAACATTCGTCATCACCTGCAGGACAGAAATTTCAAATTCATGAATCACAACATCACCGTTCCCGTCACATTGAAAGACCACATCGACATGGTTCTGCATTTTGCCTCGCCGGCCAGCCCCGTGGATTACCTGAATTTTCCGATTCAAACCCTCAAGGTCGGTTCGCTGGGGACCCACAATTCTTTGGGGTTGGCGAAAGCCAAAAAAGCAAGTTTCCTGTTGGCTTCGACGTCAGAGATCTACGGAGATCCCCTGGTGCATCCTCAAACCGAAGATTACTGGGGCAATGTCAACCCCATTGGTCCGCGCGGCGTCTACGACGAAGCCAAGCGGTTTGCCGAGGCCATCACCATGGCCTACCGCCGCGTGCACCGCATGGATACGAAAATCGTGCGGATTTTCAATACCTACGGGCCGCGCATGCGCATCCAGGACGGCCGGGCGATTCCGAATTTTATCGCACAGGCCCTTAAAAACGACCCCATCACAATTTACGGCAACGGGTCACAGACGCGCTCCTTCTGTTATATTTCTGATTTGGTCGACGGGTTATTCAGGTTGGCGTATTCCAAATGCCATGAACCGGTCAACCTGGGCAACCCCGTTGAAATGAGCGTCAAGAAAATGGCCGAGACCATTGTGGCCATGACCAAAAGCAAAAGCAAGCTGGTGTATAAAGCGCTTCCCAAGGACGATCCCCAGCAGCGGCGACCCGATATCGCGCGCGCCAAAGAAAAGCTCAAATGGCGGCCCAAGGTCGCGCTCGCAGACGGCTTGACATCCACCATTGAGTGGTTCAGCAAACACATTTAATTAATAGTCGATAGTTCACCGGCTACTCATCCAGCACCAACATTCCAATTATGGTTATCGATTTTCACATCCATTCCAAATATTCGTTTGATTGTTTCTTGGAGCCGTCAAAGATCGTCGCCAAAGCCAGGCTCTGCGGTCTGGAGGGGCTTGCCGTGACAGACCACGACACGATGGCCGGGGTGGAGGAGTTCAGGCGTCTGGCGCCAGACCTCTATATCATTGCAGGTCAGGAGGTTTCTACCCGGGATGGCGACATCATGGGGCTGTTTTTGAGCGAAGAAATAAAACTTATGACCGAAACGAAAGACGTCATTGCGGAAATTCGGCGGCAGGGAGGGTTGGCTGTTTTGGCGCATCCTTTTAAATGGCCACACTTGCGTCGGGATCCGAAATTTTTGAGGCAGTTTGATGCGGTCGAGAGCTTCAACGCCAGGAACAATATCCCCGTGCCCTATTTAGAGAATTTTCTGGGAGCACGTGCGCAGCAAAAATACGGATTGCGCGCCGTGGCAGGCAGCGATACCCACGAAGGTTTTGAGTTGGGCCGGGCCAGGACGATTTTTTCTTTCAACAAGGCTGATGCCTGCGACGCGAAAATCAAAGAGGCTATCTTGCGCGGCCAGGTTGTCCTGGAGGGAAGGGAAGTCTCTTTGGCTAAAGAAATCGTCAGCCACTTTTCCCGTCAGGCAAGGAGTTTTTTGAAACGATGAAGACCCTCGACAAATTTAAAATTCTATACCGTCTGGGGCTGGACGCGCGCACCCCTAAAATTTTTTCTTTTCACGATTGTCTTCCAGACGTGTTTTCGGGATACATCGAACTTTTGGTGGCCAAGCGCTATCAGATTTTAGGGGCAGGGGAACTTTTGGAGCGCATGTCGAAGCGAGATAAATTCCGCAAGGAAGTTGTCTTGACGTTTGATGACGGACGCAGAAACTGTTGGACGGTTGTCTATCCCCTCCTGAAAAAATATCGAATCAAGGCCAGCATGTTTATTATTCCCTCTCGCATTAAAGACTCCGGCGAGGCCTACCCCAATCTGGAGGATTACTGGAACAACAAAGTGTCTTGGGAAAACCTCTATATGAGTCATTTGCGCCAACCGTATTTGACATGGCGTGAACTGGAGATCATGCGCGACAGTGGCCTTGTTGAGGTTCATTCCCATGGTTTGCGCCACAACGTGGTCTCTGTGAGCAACCGGGTGGTTGATTTTCAGCACCCCGGAGTTTTTGAGATGCCTGTCTATTTTGACGAATGGTATGAGGCGGGTATGCCGTCTTTGGAAACTCTCTGGGGCAGTCCGGTCTATGAACGGGGCTGGGCCCCTTTGGCGTCCAATGAGTACGTTGCGGATCAAAGAACTATTTTTGTTATGAATGATTTCATCAAGAACAACGGCGGATTTATATTTTTTAAAAAGAAGAAATGGCGCAGGCGTATTTTTGATTATTATATGAGCCACCAAAATGATTTTGGGGCGGGGCATTTCCAGAAAATCAAGACCGCTGAGGATATCCGCTCCTCTATTTTTGAATCCAAAAGCATTATTGAAACAAGACTCAGGACCAAATGCGTCTTTTTTTCGCTCCCCCTGTACCAGAACAACCCGTCCCTTTTGGATCTCTTGGCCGAGGCAGGGTATAAGGCGGTTTTTGGCGGCCTTGAAAGCATCAAGAATCCTGGGTCTGGAATTTTCACCCTCAGGCGCATCCCCGGTTTTTGGCTTAAATTCCTTCAGATCTTCTAATATTTAAATATATTTTCTTATTATAAAATATTAAAAAAATGCTTGACACAGAGCATTAATTTTAATAGAATCAACACTTTACGTGAATGCCCCTGTAGCTCAGTCGGTAGAGCACGTCCTTGGTAAGGACGGGGTCACCGGTTCAATTCCGGTCGGGGGCTTATTGTCGACGGAGCCATGAGAGAACATATCCTGTTGGAATGTCCGGGTTGCCATAGCAGACTTTACAGCACAACCAAGAACAAGAAGAAACATACGGAGCGCCTTGAGTTAAAAAAATATTGCCGTCTTTGTCGTAAACACTTACCCCACAAAGAGGTAAAGTAAATGAGGCCACGACTTATGGAATGTAAGCGTCCGCCACAAAGCTTCGGCGGATCCGCCAATTATTTTGGCGGAAACATAAGTCGTGCGGCCGAATCGAGCTCTTTGGTGTGCACCGCAGGTGCATCCAGCGAAGTCCTTGCGAGCGGAGCGAGCAAGGATTACAAACAGGTCCTGCGAAGCGATTGGGCATCGGGATAACCACCTCAATTTTTAGGAGCGTCGGTTAGTGGCAAACCAACGGTCTCCAAAACCGTTACTGCAGGTTCGATTCCTGCCGCTCCTGCGGATGAATTATGGCGAATGTGTTCACAAGAGTACCGGCGTTCTTCAGGGAAGTCAGGGTGGAGCTAACAAAGGTTTCCTGGCCGACGCGCAAAGATTTACTGGGGGCGACGCGGATCGTTATTTTGACCACGGCTCTCTTGACCATTTTTATCGCCATTGTAGATTTTGTTTTAACGTGGGTGATCAAGAAGGCGTTTTAAAATAATGAAGAAGTGGTATGTGGTTCACACACAGACGGGCTCGGAAGATAAGGTCAAGCTATGCTTGGAAGGTCGCATCGCCACCAGCGGTTTAAAAGAATACATGGGGCAGATCCTTATTCCGACGGAGCAGGTCTCCGAAGTGCGTTCCGGCAAGAAAAAAATCACGCAGAGAAAGTTTTTTCCGGGGTATCTTTTGGTGGAGATGGAACTCAACGAAAACACCTGGCTTTTGGTCAGGACCACACCCGGGGCGACCGGCTTTATCGGCATGGGAAAGCGGCCGTCATTCTTAACGCAGGACGAAGTCGACAACATCATGAAAGGGACGGTGGAAACAAAGACCAAACCCAGCCCGAAAGTGCATTTTGAGCGGGGCGAGGCCGTGCGCATCATCGAAGGTCCATTTTTGAATTTCAACGGATCGATCGAGGAAGTCAATTCTGAAAAACAAAAGATCAAGGTCAGTGTATCCATCTTTGGTCGGTCGACGCCCGTTGAACTGGAATTCTGGCAAGTGGAGAAAGTCTGATGGCCAAGAAAGTCGTTGCACAAATCAAATTGCACGTGCCTGCCGGAGCGGCAAACCCGGCTCCGCCCGTTGGTCCTGCCCTCGGTCAGCATGGTGTCAACATCATGCAATTCTGCAAGTCCTTCAACGAACAGACTAAAGACAGAGACGGTATTATTTTGCCCGTTGTTATCAGCGTCTATGAAGATAAAAAATTTGACTTTATTATTAAAACTCCGCCCTGTTCGGTTTTGCTCAAACGGGCCGCAAATTTAGCAAAGGCCTCTGGCCTTGCCGGCAAGGAAAAAATCGGAACAGTGACGACCAAGCAGGTCGAAGAGATCGCCAAGCAAAAGCTTAATGACCTCAACACGAACGACATGGAGATTGCCAAAAAGACAGTCATGGGAACAGCCCGCAGCATGGGCATTGAGGTGGTCGGATAATCATGGCAGGCCAACATAGCAAACGATTCCAGGCAGGCACGAAGTTGGTCGACCAGGCTAAAATTTATTCGCTCAAAGAGGCCATCGGCATATTGAAGCAGGTGCCCAAGACAAAATTCGATGAATCCGTTGAATTGGCTTTTCATTTGCGTATTGATCCTAAGAAATCCGACCACATGGTGCGCGGAACCGTTGTCTTGCCTCATGGCACAGGGAAGAATGTGCGGGTGGTTGTATTCTGCCGTGGCGAATCCGAGAAAGATGCGCAAGCAGCAGGGGCTGAGCATGTGGGGGGACTGGAGTTGATCAACAAGGTGGCGGGCGGCTGGATGGATTTCGATGCCGTGGTGGCTATACCGGACATGATGAAGGATTTGAGCAAGCTGGGCAAAATCCTCGGGCCCCGCGGTTTAATGCCGAGCCCGAAGACGGGGACTGTGACTCAGAACGTGGCCCAGGCTGTCCGTGATCTGAAGGCCGGAAAAGTTGAATTTAAAGCCGATAAACAGGGCGGAATCCATGTCTCTGTGGCTAAAATTTCTTTCGGTGAAGATCAGATTTATGAAAATGCACTTACCTTAATAGAAGCGCTGAAGGCCGCAAGGCCGGCATCGGTCAAAGGGGATTTTATCAAGTCAGTAGCTATTTCTACCAGCATGGGGCCCGGTTTAAGGATGAGCGCATGAACACAATTTCCAGAAAAGTCGGAGAAATGTATCGGGAATTGATTTCGCTGGATCTCAAGCGAAGGCTCAAAGATTGTCCGGATGTATTTTTGTTCAGTTATCACAAGCTTACGTCCGCGGACATGACGCAGCTCAGGAAAGATCTGAAGGCGTCCGGCGCAGATGTGCTGGTGACCAAAAACTCATTTATACGCAAGGCCTTCGGGGACAGCCAGAAGCCTGCGGACACCGCTGCGTTTGTGGACGGTCCGATGGCCCTGGTTTTTGTCCGCAAGGATCCGGTCCAGACGTCTAAAGCCATGATGAATTTTTTCAAAGATCACGAGGCGCTCCAGATCCGCGGTGGTTTGATGGGTGAGCGCGTCGTCAGCTCCGATGACATTAAGCTTATTTCGAAATTATTTTCCAAACAGGCCGTTTATCAGCAGATTGCCGCTACGCTCAACGCGCCGCTGGGGAATCTGGCCCGTAGCTTAAATCAAATTCTTACCAAACTGGCGTATGCCGTCAAGGCCGTCGCCGATAAAAAGAATAAATGAGGACACAACTTATAAATCTGAACAAATCTTCGACGCCACCCTTGAATTATTCAGAGGAAAGCGTCAAGGATTAATTCGCACAGATAATTTACGTTCACTGACGTTTCCGTAAATTATGTGCTTATTGAAGGAGGAGACACTATGGCAAAGATCGAAGACATGATTAAAGAAATCGAATCGATGAACGTGCTTGAGCTCTGTGATTTAGTCAAGGCGATCGAGGAGAAATTCGGTGTGACCGCGCAGGCACCGGTTATGGCAGTGGCAGCGGGTGGCGCCGGAGCAGCTGGCGGTGCTGCGGCTGCGGAAGAAAAAACTATGTTTACGGTTATGTTGACCAGCGTAGGCGGAAATAAGATTTCCGTCATCAAAGAGGTCCGCGCGATCACAAGCCTGGGCTTGAAGGAAGCCAAGGATCTCGTGGATGGCGCACCGAAAGCCGTCAAGGAAAGCGTTCCCAAGGCCGAAGCCGAAGAGATGAAGAAAAAACTCGAAGGCGCCGGCGCAACGGTAGAATTAAAGTAAGTGAGGGCATAACTTACGGAGCGATAGCGAACGTAAATTATAAGCCCGAATTTACCCTGCCTTTTGCATTCTGTAAGAATGCGGCGGGGTGATGATGGAGAGCGCAGGAGCCAAATGATCAAGCGTAAAAGTTTTGCCAAGCTCAAAGAAGTATATCCAATGCCGCATCTGTTGGATATTCAGTTGAAGTCCTTTGGGGAATTTTTGCAAAGGGATGTTTCGGTGGCGGATCGCGCCTCGATCGGACTTCAAGAAGCGTTTCAGGAAGTCTTTCCCATCGAGAGCTTCGACCAGCGGTTCCGGCTTGAGTTTGTCAGCTATTCGCTGGGCAAGCCTAAATACGGCATTGAAGAGTGTCGGCGCCGTGGCATGACTTATGCTTCGCCTCTGCGGGCCAATCTGCGCCTGATTACGCCCAATGATGTCAAGATTCAGGAAGTCTATTTCGGCGAATTGCCCCTTATGACGCCAACAGCAAGTTTTATCATCAACGGCGATGAGCGCGTTGTGGTGAGTCAGCTGCAGCGTTCGCCCGGTGTGTGCTTTGAAGATGAGCAGCATCCCACCGGAAAGAAGATTTTCTACGGACGCATTATTCCTTACCGTGGGGCGTGGCTGGAGTTTAAATACGACTTGAATGAAGTTCTTCTGGCCTATGTGGACCGCCGCCGCAGTTTCCCGGCGACCCAGATTTTGCGAATCATGGGATTTTCCAGTGATGAGGACATGAAAAAGGCATTTGGCGGAAACGAAATTCCGGAGATCGCCAATACCCTGAAAAAAGATTTTGCCAAGAACAAAGAAGAGGCCCTGATCGATTTTTACCGCAAGATGCGGCCCACAGAACCCGTCACGCTGGAAGCTGCCGAAGATCTGTTCTTTAGACTTTTCTATGACACGAAACGATATGATCTTTCTCGCGCGGGTCGCTTTATCCTCAACAGAAAGCTCAAGATGAACGTTTCGCTGGAAAAGAGGATCATCGACGCCGAAATGGTCATCAAGGTCATCCAGTATCTCATTGGCCTGAAAAAAGGCGAAGGCGAAATCGATGACATCGATCATTTGGGCAATCGCCGCATCAAAACCGTCGGCGAATTGATTCAGAACCAGGCCCGGATTGGTCTGGCACGCCTGGAGCGGTCGATCAAAGAACGCCTGGCCATTCTGACCGACGCCGATGCTGTCATGATTTACCACCTCATCAATTCCAAACTTTTCTCAAGCCAAATCCGCGATTTCTTTGCCCGAAGCCAGCTGTCCCAATTTATGGATCAGGTCAACCCTCTGGCTGAATTGACCCACAAGAGACGTTTGAGTGCTTTAGGCCCAGGTGGTTTATCCAGAGAACGCGCCGGGTTCGAAGTGCGCGATATCCATCAATCCCATTATGGCCGTATATGTCCTATTGAAACTCCCGAAGGACCGAATATCGGTTTGATCGCTTCGCTGACGACCTACGCTCGGGTCAATGACTTGGGTTACTTGGAAAGTTGTTATCGCAAGGTTGATGAAGGCAAAGTGACGCGGCGCATTGATTATATTACCGCGGATATGGAGCAGAACAAAGCCTTGGCCCAGGCCAATAGTCCGCTCGATGACGAAGGCTATTTTCTTGAACGGGAAGTGACGTGTCGCTTGAGCGGAGATTTCCCAAAACTCTCTCCCAAAAAAGTTGACTACATGGATGTTTCTCCGAAGCAGCTTGTGTCTCTTGCGGCATCGCTTATCCCATTTTTAGAGCACGATGATGCTAATCGCGCCCTGATGGGTTCCAACATGCAGCGTCAGGCTGTTCCGTTGATGAATACAGAACGGCCGCTCGTAGGGACAGACATGGAGCTCAAGGCTGCGATTGACTCAGGGGCGGTGGTGGTGGCCGAACAAGACGGCGTTGTCAAGGCTGTGGATGCCAAGTCTGTCACCGTTGGCAGCAAAGTTTACGATTTGAGAAAATTCAAGCGTTCGAATGCCAATACTTGCATCAATCAGAAGCCAATCGTGAAATTAGGGCAGCGTGTCAAAGCCGGCGACGTGATTGCCGACGGCATCGGGACCAAAGACGGTGAAATGGCCTTGGGGAGGAATCTTCTTGTGGCCTTTATGCCGTGGCGCGGGTTTAATTTTGAAGACGCGATCTTGGTCAGCGAGAAAGTTTCTAAAGAGGATGCTTATACATCTATTCATATCGAAGAATTCGAACTCGAGGCCAGAGAGACGCGTCTGGGCAACGAAGAGATCACGCGCGACATTCCCAACGTTTCTGAAGAGGCCCTGAGGAACTTAGACGAAAACGGCATCATTCGTATCGGTGCGGAGGTGGAAGCCGGCGATATTCTGGTTGGCAAGGTGACGCCGAAGACAGAGTCTGAGCTTTCTCCTGAAGAAAGACTCCTGCGGGCTATTTTCGGAGAGAAGGCAGGCGATGTGCGCGATACGTCCCTGACGGTTCCACCTGGCATCGAAGGGGTGGTCATCGACGTCCAGGTTTTCCAGAGGAAAGAGCGCGGTCGTAAATCCAAAGAGGAAACAAAGAAAGAGTTGTCTCAGATCAAGGAGATCAAGACCTATTACGCGCAGGAGATTGAGTATATCCAGGAGGAGAAAATCAATCGCCTGGCCAGCATCCTCGGGATTTCCAAGTCGCGCGTTCTAAATGCGGATTTGGAAAATCAAGAAGAAGCCAAACATATTGCTAAATTTTTTGACGATCAGATTCGCGAGTTGGCCCAGGAAGAAGCCCAGGAAATCGGAAAGGTCAAGAGGGGCGACGAGCTTTCGCCAGGCGTCTTGAAGAAAGTCGTTGTCTACATCGCCACCAAGCGCAAGCTTTCCGTTGGTGATAAAATGGCCGGTCGCCACGGCAACAAAGGTGTCATTGCGAAAATTCTGCCAGAAGAAGATATGCCGTTTTTGGCAGACGGCACTCCCGTGGAACTTGTTTTGAATCCGTTGGGCGTCCCGTCGCGCATGAACGTTGGTCAGATCTTAGAAACCCATCTGGGTTGGGCGGCAAAACTGTTGAATCTTTATGTCGCAACACCTGTATTTGACGGGGCGTCTGAGGCTGAAGTCAAAGACATGCTCAAAAAAGCCGGCTTGCCGACCGAAGGCAAGGTTGATGTATATGACGGCTACACCGGCTTGAAGTTTGATCAGAAGGTGACGGTGGGTTATATTTACATGATGAAGCTGATCCACTTAGTCGATGAAAAGATTCATGCCCGTTCCATCGGTCCGTATTCCCTGGTCACCCAGCAGCCGTTGGGCGGCAAGGCGCAGTTTGGCGGACAGAGGTTCGGGGAAATGGAAGTCTGGGCGCTTGAGGCCTATGGCGCGGCGTACAGTCTTCAGGAAATGTTGACCGTCAAAAGCGATGATGTTAACGGCCGCACCCGGATTTATGAGGCCATTGTGAAAGGCGAACAGCGCCTGGCCCCCGGAACCCCGGAATCCTTCAACGTGTTGTTGAAGGAATTGCAGGGTTTGTGCTTGGACGTAAAATTGGAAAAACAAAAATGAGAGATTTCAAAAAAGATCCATTCGCAAAAAACAACCCCGAAGAAGTTTCGCAGTTTGACGCGATCTCCATCAAGATTTCTTCTCCTCAGACGATCCGTTCCTGGTCCAAGGGGGAAGTCAGGAAGGCCGAGACCATCAACTACCGCACGCTCAAGCCCGAAAAGGACGGTTTGTTCTGCGAAAAAATCTTTGGTCCCGTCAAAGATTGGGAATGCAACTGCGGCAAATACAAAGGCAATAAATTCCGCAATATCGTCTGTGACCGTTGCGGGGTTGAAGTGACGCGTTCCAATGTGCGCCGCGATCGCATGGGACACATCGAATTGGCCGCACCCGTCACCCACATTTGGTTTTTTAAGGCCGTACCGTCCCGGATTTCCGCACTCTTGGACATCGGGCTGCGCGATTTGGAAAAAATCATCTATTACGAAGAATACATCGTTGTCGATCCGGGTGACACGGGCTTGAAAAAAGGCGAGTTATTGAGCGAAGAACAATATCAGGAACTGGTCGCCAAATACGGCACCTCGTTTAGGGCCAAGATTGGTGCCGAGGCCATTTTGGATTCGCTGAAAGAAATTGACCTGGACTCACTCTCCAAGAAATTTCATAAACAGCTGGAGACATCCAAGGAAGGAACGGCCGCCCGCAGAATCTTAAAGACGCTCAAGATCGTCGAAGATTTTAAGAAATCCGGCAACAAGCCGGAATGGATGGTCTTAGAAGTTTTGCCGGTCATCCCGCCAGACTTAAGACCGCTTGTGCCTTTGGACGGTGGCCGGTTCGCAACATCTGATTTGAATGACCTTTACCGCCGCGTCATCAACCGCAACAACCGGCTCAAAAAACTTCTTGATTTGAATGCCCCGGAGATCATCATCCGCAACGAAAAACGAATGTTGCAGGAGGCGGTGGATGCACTTTTGGACAACGGTCGCCACGGCAGGCCGGTCCTGGGATCCAACAACAGGCCTTTGAAGTCTCTCTCCGATATGCTCAAGGGCAAGCAGGGACGTTTCCGCCAAAACCTCCTGGGCAAGAGGGTTGATTATTCCGGCCGGTCTGTCATTGTGGTGGGGCCGGAACTTCAGCTGCATCAGTGCGGTTTGCCGAAACGCATGGCCCTGGAACTTTTTGAACCTTTTATCATCAAAAAGCTGCGCGAGCGTGGTTTTGTGCATACGATTAAAAGCGCCAAGAAGATGGTTGAGCGCGCCAAGATTGAAGTTTGGGATATTTTGGATGAAGTGATTAAGGATCACCCCGTGCTTTTGAACCGCGCGCCCACCTTGCACCGTTTGAGCGTACAGGCCTTTGAGCCGGTTTTGATCGAAGGAAAGGCCATCCGTATTCATCCTTTGGTCTGCACTGCTTTTAACGCTGATTTTGACGGAGACCAGATGGCGGTCCATGTGCCTTTGTCTTTGGAGGCACAGATGGAAGCGCGCCTCTTGATGCTTTCAATCAACAATGTTTTTTCTCCGGCTGATGGAAGGCCGATCACGACGCCAACCCAGGATATCATTTTGGGGTTGTGCTATTTGACGAAAATCAAAGTCAAGAGCGTCGGCGAAGGAAGAACCATGTCGTGTCCCGAAGAAGCTCAGGCGGCCTATGAGGACAACATTATTGGGTTGCATTCTAAAATCAAGGTGAGAATTTCCGCGCGCTTTGACATCAACGACAGCACGGTGAAGAACGAACAGACCTTTGTTGAGACAACAGTCGGTCGGATTATTTTCAATGAAGTCTTGCCCCTAGGCTTTGGGTACGTGAACCTGGAGCTCAACAAAATGAACGTCGGGCAGATCGTTGCGGCCTGCTACAAGCGGTTCGGTCATGACGCGACCATAAAGCTCTTGGATCGGCTCAAGACTATTGGTTTTGAATACGCGACGCTGGGCGGCATATCGATTTCCGTCGACGACCTGGAGATTCCGGAAGAAAAGAAGGAAGTTTTGGCGGATGCCAGGGCCGAAGTGGCCAAGGTCGAAGATCAGTACCGCAAAGGGGTCATCACCGACAAAGAACGCTACAACAAAATCATCGATATTTGGACTCACACGACGGATAAAGTCTCGGATATGGTGTTCAGGCGCATGGATCCTTTTAATCCTATCTTCATGATGGCCGATTCCGGCGCACGCGGCTCGCGCCTGCAGGTTAGGCAGTTGGCCGGCATGCGAGGTCTCATGGCAAAGCCTTCGGGTGAAATTATTGAAAATCCGATCACGGCCAGTTTCCGGGAAGGTCTAACCGTTTTGGAATACTTTATTTCAACGCACGGTGCTCGCAAGGGGTTGGCGGACACGGCCTTGAAAACAGCTGATGCAGGATACCTGACCCGCCGCCTGGTGGATGTTGCCCAGGAAGTGATCATTACAGAGGCTGATTGTGGCACGCTCAACGGCATCTCCTTGTCTTCCCTTATTGAGGGCGACGAGGTTGTGGTTTCACTTAAAGAACGTATTACGGGACGTGTCACTCTGGACAATATTGTGGATGTCATCACAGACGAGACGGTTGTGACTTCGGGTGAGTTGATCACCGAAGAAAAAGCAGAGATCCTTGAGCGCATGGGGATCGAGAAGATTCGTATTCGCAGCGTCTTGACCTGTGAATCGGAGCGCGGGATCTGTGCCAAGTGTTACGGTAAAGATTTGGCGCGTGACGGGCTGGTTGAGCTTGGCTCGGCAGTCGGGATTATTGGCGCCCAGAGCATCGGCGAACCCGGCACGCAGCTGACGATGAGAACTTTTCATATTGGCGGCACGGCCTCCAGAATTGTCGCGCAGTCTTTCGTCAAGTCCAAAAATAAAGGGCAGCTTAAATACCACGGCATCCGCGTCGTCAAAAAAGGAAAAGGTTTTATTGTGCTTAACCGCAACGGATCGCTGTCCTTGAATGACGCCCAGGGTCGGGAATTGGAGCGCTATGCTATTCCCCAGGGCAGCATTATTGCCTTCGGCGAAGACGAAATGGTCGCCAAGGGTGTTGTGTTTGTGCGATGGGACCCGTACACGTCTCCGATTTTAACAGAGGTTGCGGGAATCGTGCGTTTCGAGGACATCAAAGAAAACATTTCGATGCGCGAAGAGCTGAATCCGGCCACGGGGATAGCAGAGCGCGTGATCGTCGAGCATAAAATGGAATTTCATCCGCAGATTATTATTTTAGACCAGGCCAAGGAGGTCGTTGGGATATATCCTATTCCGATCGGCGCTCATATTTTGATGAAGGACAACCAGGCAGTGGGCGCCGGTGACCTGATTGCAAAGATTCCACGGGTTTCCGGAAAGACCAGAGATATCACCGGTGGCCTGCCGCGCGTTGCCGAACTTTTTGAGGCGCGCCGGCCCAAAGACCCCGCGATTATCTCCGAGATCGACGGCTTTGTAGAATTCAGTGAAAACAAAAAAGGCCAACGGCAGATCATTGTGACATCGGCCACGGGGATGAAAAGGGAATACGTGATTCCACACGGCAAACATCCCAACGTCTACCGCGGCGACCGCGTCACAGCAGGGCAGCAGCTGACGGACGGGCCGGTCGTCTTGCAGGACATTCTGCGCGTCTGCGGGGATAAGGTTTTGCAGGAATATTTGGTCAATGAGGTTCAGGAAGTTTACCGCCTGCAGGGTGTGCGCATCAACGACAAGCACATTGAGGTGATCATCCGGCAAATGCTCAAAAAAGTTAAGATCGAAGATTCTGGAGATACGGAATTTTTGTCCGCACAACAGGTGGATCGTTGGAGGTTCCAGAAAGAAAATCAGCGGGTCATCAAGAAGGGTGGCAAACCGGCTTCGGCAACGCCCTTGCTTTTGGGAATCACCAAGGCCTCTCTGACAACGGAAAGTTTTATTTCGGCCGCCAGCTTCCAGGAGACCACGAAGGTTTTGACCGATGCTGCGGCTTCTGGCAAACGCGACGAGCTTTTTGGTTTGAAAGAAAATGTTATTGTGGGGCATCTGATTCCTGCGGGGACAGGTCTAAAAGTCCATCGGGAAATCACCATCACCAAAGAAGGAGCGGTTGAGCCGTTGCCTGAAGAGGAGTTGGTCAAACAACAAGAGGAGAAGTCTTAGCATGCCGACCATCCAGCAATTGATACGTCAGGGGCGCCAAGCCAAACGCAAAAAATCAAAATCCCCCGCCCTGAAGGGCTGTCCGCAGCGGCGTGGTGTTTGTCTTCAGGTTAAGACGATGACACCGAAGAAGCCGAATTCGGCTCTTCGTAAGATTGCACGCGTGCGCTTGACGACGGGGATTGAAGTTACATCTTATATTCCGGGCGAGGGTCACAATCTGCAGGAACATTCGATCGTCCTCGTGCGGGGTGGTAAGGTGAAGGATTTGCCGGGTGTGCGATACCATATTGTGCGCGGGACTCTGGATACTGCCGGAGTTGCCAACAGGAGGAGATCTCGTTCCAAATACGGCGCCAAGAAACCGAAAGAGGGCAAAAAATAAATGAGGCCGCAACTTATGGAGCGATAGCGTCTGCCACAAAGCTTCGGCGGATCCGCCAATTATTTTGGCGGAAACATAAGTTGCATGGCCGAATTTGAGCACCATAATTTCTTGTATAGCGAAATCCCGCGCAAGCGGGACACACTCCGTGCTTGCGAAGCGGTTAGGCATCGGGATAAAAATAGAGAGGCAACATGAGAAGACGAAGAGCGTTCAAAAGACAAATTAACCCTGACCCAAAATACAACAACAAACTTGTGGCCAAGCTCATCAACATCATGATGATCAAGGGCAAAAAGTCTGTGGCCGAGCGCATCGTCTACGGCGCTTTTGACATCATCAAAGAAAAATCGGGCGAGGAAGATCCTCTGAAGGTTTTCATAAAGGCATTGGACAATATCCGGCCGAAGCTTGAAGTCAAGCCCCGGCGTGTGGGCGGTGCCACATATCAGGTCCCGATTGAGGTTTCACAGGAACGCGGCGTTTCATTGGCCCTGCGGTGGATCAAGGATTTCACGAGAGGAAAAAAAGGTAAGCCGATGACAGATCGCCTGGCCGACGAGCTTTTGTCCGGCTACAAAGGCGAAGGGGCGGCTATCAAAAAGAGAGACGATACGCATAAAATGGCCGAGGCCAATAAGGCGTTTGCCCACTTCCGGTGGTAAGCCTAATGAACATGAGTATCAAAATTTCGGATCAATTGAAATTAGGGATATGTTAACCATGGCGTCACATATAGGTTTAGATAAAATAAGGAATATTGGGATCATCGCTCATATCGACGCGGGAAAAACAACGACCACGGAGCGGATGTTGTTTTACACCAAGAAGATCTATAAGCTCGGCGAAGTCCATGACGGTACGGCGACTATGGATTGGATGGTTCAGGAGCAGGAGCGCGGGATCACCATCACTTCGGCTTCGACCACGTGTTTCTGGAGCGATGTGCAGATCAATATCATCGATACGCCGGGTCATGTGGATTTTACAGTGGAAGTAGAACGATCGCTGAAAGTCTTAGACGGCGCGGTGGTTGTTTTTTGTGCGGTGGCCGGTGTGCAACCTCAATCCGAGACGGTTTGGCGTCAGGCAGATAAGTATCACGTGCCACGCGTGGCCTTTGTGAATAAGATGGACCGGGTGGGCGCCGATTTTAAAAATGTTTTGGACGAAATACATCAAAAGCTTGGTTGCAACGCCGCGGCGATCCAGATTCCTTGTGGCAGCGAGGAAAATTTTAAAGGCATCATCGATATCTTAGAAGAGCAGCTTGTGACCTACAAGGATGAGAAAGGCCTGGACCGGGAGGTTGAGCCCATGCCCGAAGAGTACCGGCAGGAGTTTGAGGCCACCAAACATACCTTGATTGAGCGCGTTTCGGAAGTAGATGAGAAACTGATGGATTTCTACGTCCACAATCAGCCGATCCCTAAAGAGGTTTTGAAAGAGGCTATCCGTCGCAGCGTTGTAAACAATAAATTTGTTCCTGTTCTTTGCGGTTCCTCATTAAAAAACAAAGGCATCCAGCTTTTGCTTGATGCGGCGTGTGATTATTTGCCAGCGCCCTCGGATTTGCCGGCGGTTAAGGGGTTTGAGCCGGATTCCGGCGAATACGAAGAACGCCAGATTTCTCAAGAATCTCCATTCTGTGCTTTTTGTTTTAAGGTCATGAGCGACCCCTACGTGGGGCGTCTGAATTTTGTGAGAATATATTCCGGATCAGTTTCCAGCGGCCAAACCGTGTACAACTCATCCAAGAGAGAAAACGAACGGATTTCAAAAATTGTGCGCATGCACGCCAACAAACAGGAAATTATCGAAGAGGCGTTCAGTGGGGATATTGTGGCTTTGGTTGGCTTGAAAGAAACGGATACCGGCGACACGCTTTGTTTGGAGGAGGACCCCGTTATTTTAGAGGCCATCAAATTTCCGGAACCGGTTGTGGATTTGGCCATTGAGACAAAATCAAAGGTCGATCAGGAAAAATTGGCCTTCGCCCTGCGCAAACTTCAGGACGAGGATCCTTCGTTTAAGGTCAGCTATAACACCGAAACCGCACAGACCATTATTTCTGGGATGGGGCAATTGCATTTGGAAATTGCGGTGGATCGGATTCTGCGCGAGTTCAACGTTGAAGCGGTTGTGGGCCGGCCACAGGTGGCTTATCGGGAATCGATCCGTAGAAAGATCAACGTGACGGGCAAGTTCATCCAACAGACCGGCGGCCGCGGCCAGTATGGCCATGTTGTTTTGGTGATGGAACCTCAAGAGGTTGCCGGGACCGGCATCACGTTTGAGGAGACGCTCAAAGGGGGTTCCATCCCGAGAGAATATTTGTCGTCCGTGAAAAACGGAATCGTCATGGCGGCCAAAAGCGGTGTCTTGGGCAGCTACCCTGTCACCGACGTGGCGATCACCCTGGTGGACGGTTCTTACCACGAAGTCGATTCTTCGGAAATTGCTTTTCAGATGGCAGCCTCGATTGCGTTCTCGGAGGGCTTGAGAAAGGGAGGATCGTATCTTTTAGAGCCGATTATGGATATCGAGATTGTCGTTCCTGAAGAATTTATGGGCACCGTGATCGGTGATTTTAATTCCCGTCGGGGAAAATTGATTTCGATGGGTCAACGCGGGAATGTGCGCGTCCTGCGCGGGCATGTTCCTCTTGCAGAAGTTTTTGATTATGCTAATATAGTACGATCTTTAACGCAGGGACGAGCATCTTTTACAATGGAGCCCTTTTGTTATCAAGAGGTGCCTAGAGATATAGCGAATAAAATACTGGGGGTAAAGTGAGACAGGACATAACTTACTCAACAACGGTGAACGTAAGTTATGTGTCTGGACTCTCCTTGACACCGACCTTAAAAATTTTCACAGGTAAGTGTCAAGGATTAATTCGCCCCAACAATTTACGTGCACTTGCGTTTCGTAAATTGTGGGCTC
>JAZDLY010000145.1:0-3676 GCA_043801485.1 Candidatus Omnitrophota bacterium
TTCCATGTATTCGGCCAGCTGATACAAAAGCAAAAGCATAGGGGCGTCCATCTTGGTCTTGATGATGAGCGCAATTAAGGTTCTTTTCTGGTCGTCGGCCTCAGACTCAAGCCTCTCAACTTCATTGCAGTCCGCGATCGCCCTGTCCAATTGGTTATCCATGACCGCATGAATGCCATCTTTGAGTTTAGAAATTGAGCTGAAAATCACCTCCGCCGCATTCGCCAGTTCCTCGGCAATGGCAGGACTGATTTTTTGCGTGATGAAATCAAGCAGGCGCGCAGAACCATTGGTCCAGTCGGCAATGCGGTCCAGCGCTTTAACAAAATGCATGATGTCTTCGCGGTCCGGCGGCACAAGCAACCCCGTGGACAAAGAATCCACCATCTTGACTCTTAACTCGTCGGCCTTGCGTTCGCATTCGCGCACCTTTTCAATGGCGGCCTTCTTAGCAACGTCATCCCCGCTGATAAAAGCGAGCATCGCTTTCTTAAACCACTCGACCGTCTGATACGTCACGTCCACATGCAGCCGCGCGTCTGCCAAAATCATCTCTTCCTGTTTCAGGCCAAGCCAACCTAAAATATTCCTCGATTCTCTCATAAAACCCCCTTTTCAGTGTATCAGCAATCTCAAAAATTTAACAACAAAAAATGCGATCACTCCGCTGGCAAATGGTGTCAGAGACCAGGCAAAAATAATTTCCTTCACTAATTTTTTATTGATCATTTTGATATTTTTCACCAAACCGACCCCCACTACCGCGCCGACAATCGAATGACTCGTCGATACCGGGATGCCAAACAGAGTATACAGATGCACATTAAAACCACTGGCCATGGCTGCCACAATGGCCATGAGAGGACTCAAATGCGTGATCCCGAAACCAATCGTCTGAATGACCCGAGAGCCAAACGTCACAATGCCGATCAAAATGGCAATGGCGCCAAACAAAGCAGCCTGAAATGACGTCAAGGCCCCAACGCCGGTTACGACACCCGTGGCATTCGCAACATCATTGGCGCCCCATATAAACGCCAGGTAAATGCTGGTGGCAAACGCAAAAAAAGTATAGACCTGATCGACAAAGCGTTGCGGCACAAGCCGCTGGAAAAGAACCCGAAACGGAAAATAAAAGACGTAGGCCATCACCGCAGCGCCGATAGGTGTGAAAACCCAACAAACAAAAATGTCCAACAACTTTTTCCAGATCACAGGCGCCCCTATTGCCAAGCCAGCACCGGCAACCGCCCCAACGATAGAATGGCTAGTGGAAACCGGCAAACCTCGGACTGTCGCAATGATCACCCAGGTCCCGGCACTAAAACACGCAGCCAGTGCCACAAGGATAGCGATATTCGGGTCCAGTTGATCCAAGGGAACAATGCCTTTGCCTAATGTTTTCATGACCCTTGAACCAAGAAGCACGGCTCCCAAAAAACAAAAAAAACAGGTGATGAAAATCCCCTGCCTAAGCGTCATTTTGCCTGAGCCGATGTTGGCGCCGACGCAATTCGCCGCGTCATTGGCGCCGATGGCCCAGCCGATATATCCGCCCATCAAAAGCGTGATGCCGATTAAAAAAAGATGCACAAAAGTTTTTATTAGTTAAAACGGGAGGGTTGATGACTAAAAACGAACTTTGTCAGACTAACATCGATTCAAAAACCTGTCAAGGGCTCAAAACGCTTAAGCCACGATCTTAAAGACTTTGTCGTTGGGGTGGACTTTTCCCGTAACTTTGATGCCGATCGCCTGTCCGGCTTTGGCTTCTTTGACGCTGGCATGTTCGATCTGCATGGACTCAATCGTCTGTGTGAAATCGTCCGAATACCCCTTGATGTGAATGTTGTCTCCGACGCTAAGCGTATCTTTGAGCTCAATGATCCCAACACCGATGTGGCTGTAATAATGCGCGATGACGCCAATCTCTTTTTCCACCATACGCACCTCCTTTAAATGAGCACATCAGTTACGCAACGTTAGTGTTCGTAACTGATCTGTGCGAATCGAGCACCTTGGTGTGCACCAAAGGTGCATTCAGCGAAGTCCTTGCGAGCGGCGCGAGCAAGGACAACTCCAATCTCATAGCCACTTTTTGCGCTTAAAATAAATCAGCATGGTAAGGGTCACCAGCACCATCGCGATGATGACGCCCGGATAACCGAACTCACTCTCCAGCTCCGGCATGCGCCTGAAATTCATGCCATAGATGCTGGCGATCAAGGTCAGGGGCATCACGATGGTGGCGATGACCGTCAAGGTCTTCATGATTTCATTGAGACGGTTTGAGATGACCGACACATAGGCCTCCATGGCGCCGGTGATAATGTCGCGCGAGGTCCCCACGACGTCGTTGAGCCGCACGAGGTTGTCGTAAATGTTGCGGAAATACATGGTGTTGGAAGATAGAATGAATTCATAATCCCCGCGTGCCATCAGGCTGATCAGATCCGCCTGAGGACCGATGGTCCGGCGCAGGTACATAACGTCATTTTTGAGATTATAGATTTTCTTGAGCGTCTCCTGCGTGGGGTCGCGGAAAAGCTCATCGCTCATCTCGTCCACCTTGTTGTCGAATTCATCGATGACGGGAAAATAGCTATCGACACAAGCATCGAGGATCGAATACAACAGCATATCCGCGCCCTGGCGGATGGTCGGAGACTGCTTTCTGATCCTGTCTTTGCAGGCCGACAACTGTGTCAACGGCTGGCTGTGGAGCGTGATCAGAAAATTTCTGCCCAGGCAGCAATCCAGTTCTGTGGATTTGACTTTGGAACCGCTGTTTTGTTTCTCAAGAGAAAACAAAACAAGGAAAAGATAATCGCTGAATTTTTCGACCTTGGGACGGGCATTGGCCATGATCACGTCTTCCACCGTCAATTCATGGAGGTTAAAAACAGACATCAAAAGGTCAATGTCTGTGTCGTCCACGTCCGTGATGTCCACCCAGACCAGGGACAGAGGGTCCTTGATGGCTGTTTCGATCTCGGCGGCGCTCACATCAGTCTTGAGTTCGCTGTCCGGATGATAAATGAATGTCTCGCGCACCCTTCCTCCTTGTTTCTTTTCACTTTAATCGAAAAACGCGCTTGCGTCAAGCTTGTTCAACAATAAAAAAGCCCTTTTGATATTCTCAAAAGAGGACTTTTTTAGTAAAATCTCCTATTTAGAAAAACTATTTATCGTCCGGGTTCAAATATTTAAAAACAAAAGCCGCCAACGCACCGCCTGCGAAATTACCGACAACAAAATACCACAGATTTTCCGGCCGGCTTAATTTCATCATCGTGATGCCCAGAGCCACCGCGGGATTGAACGCGCCCCCGGAAATACCGCCCCGCCGCATAAACCGCAACCATCAACGTAAAACCAATCGCAAAACCATAATAAGAATTACCAACTGTCTTCTTTGAAGTCGCTGTTTGCAAAACGACAAAGGCCAGAGCAAAGGTAAAAATCAATTCAGCAATCAAAGCCCTAAGGGATATCAGGCTTCATGGGAATAACAAGAACGTCTTTTTTAAAATACAGAGTCACGGCAGCGGCAAGGCTGGCTCCAATGGCTTGAGCCAATATGTAGGGAGGGACATCTTTGGCAGGGCACTTTCCCCTCAGCCAGACGGCGAGCGTCACGGCAGGATTATAGTGCGCCCCGGAAATATAACCACCA
>JAZDLY010000154.1:0-3343 GCA_043801485.1 Candidatus Omnitrophota bacterium
ATTCCTCTGCTAATGCCTTTGGCCCGAACACCAAGTATCATGCCAATGGCGCAATCGGGCGCACAATCAACCTTGCCATGGCAGCCATCAATGGCATTCGCTTAAGATTCTGATCCATTCGTTTAAGGAATCGCGAGCATATTACCAGGATTCAGAGTCGGCAGGGGCTTTGGGACTTTTTTAGTCTTTTTCCTTTTCCTGGGAGCGTGCCACTTAAGAATTGGACGCATTGATTTGCGTTGATATGAGCGACCGGGTCTTTCCTTCTGATGACGCCCCCGGACGAAAATATACGCGCGTTCAATAGCAGCTTTCATTCTGGTGTGTAAAAACAATAACTCTTCAATGCTCCTGGCGAAAACGTGAATGCAGCTTTTAAAATTTGTCTTTAATCTGCACAGTTGCTGATTGGATGAAGGTTGGTTGGAGACGGGATCGTTTTCGACCTGATTGGCGTAAGACCCGCCGGTTAAATTGAGATCGATGTCGGCTTGGTTGGCAAAAATTCGGTTCATAGTCACAAGCGCTAAATGCGCGAAGATCTCTTGCTTGACGCCGCGCTCGGTCTGGGCATGAAAATCTTCAATGATGAAAATGCGTTTGCTGACCTTATAAAGCTCTTCGACGCCCCATCTGGAGTGGTAGACATCTATAAAATCCCTTTTCGTATAACGGGTTTGGTCTAAAAGCGTAGTTCCCAGGCAGATTGTTTCATCGGCTATTTGGTATTTGATCAGGCGCATTGGGATCGTAACGATATTGAGATCGGGATATTTCGCCCGGATCTCACTGCGCGTTGTCGAAGACGGATAAATATTTGCGATGATGTCTGTTTGCGTGCTGGCGGCAAAATCATCTATGGCATCACTGCTGTTTTTTTGCAGACGGAAAATGGCGTGTATCTTGGATTCAAAATGGCGATGGAGCATCAAATAGGAGTAGTAGCCTCTGTCGTAAACGACGACATCGTCTTTCTCCAACAGTTGTAAATGCTGCTCGGCGCAGGTTCGCTCATTCATGTGCGTCTCCAGGTTAAAATCAAAAGGTATCTGTGATTTCACCTGGTACAGGCAGCTGAGCAGACCTTGAGGATAGTGGGAACTGTCCGACAGCAGTCTGTATCCGAAGTCTAGCAAGCCTCGGGGGAGATTGATCTTGGAGCCATCGACCGCAAAAATCCTGTGGCCCAGCCATTTGTACGCTTCGTTTTGCTCTTGCTCTGAGTAAGTTTCAATAATTCTCCGGTTGATTTGTTTGAATGCCGATTCGTCCAGTTTCATACGCGCCGTGCAAAAAGAAGATGGTGCAATGGAGCCTTTCTGCGGCAGCGGCAGATTCAATCTGTGGCAGCTGTCCCAGAGTTCATCGATGGTCGTGCCGTAGCTCTGCGAGTTTTTTGAGCACACCAAACGAAAGATCATAAGGATTATCAACATCGAGTTGATCAGCCGTTGGCGGACTTGCCATTTCTTATCGTATTGCTCGGCGACATCGTTAATAAGCCTGGCTACCTTTTCCCAAAGTGTCACAAAGGCGTCGTCAACCGAGCGAGTATTACTTGTTTGAACGTCGTTCCTGTACTTCTTTTTCAAAGATGACTCGCGATGGCAATTGGTCAGCGTGTGCTGCCAGTCAGGCGTCAAAGGGTAGGCGAAGATTTCTTTGACAGTCTTCTTGAGCTTCTGATTGCCAAACACGCGGTCATTCGTTTGGCCGAGATAAATCCAATTGGCGCTCCGGTAGGCGGTTCCAGTGTATTTGGTCGTATCCACAAAGGTCTCGATAAGCACCGGGCGATATCCATACTTCTCCACCCAGTTGTTTCCTATCTGTTTTGTGGCGAGCGAGAGAATATGACTGGCAAGATTGGAAACGTGAACGAAAGGAAAAATCAAATACCGATCATTGCTGATAATGAGGTGAAGCAGCTTTTGTCGATGCTTTTTCTCCCATCCAATCCATTTGTCTCGAGGCGCCATCGCCCAAGCGGCCGACGCCGAAAACAAGAGACAGCCGAGTTTTCGTTGTCTCGCCTCGGAAACAACAAAATAGCCGATGTAGGACCCTACCGGATGTTTGTAGCCCAAATAATGGTAGGTTTGAATATAGGCTTTCAAGCTCTGCCAATCCTCCGGAGAGGTTGCCAGTTGCAGGGTAATCGGACCGATGTCTTCGAGCGATCCCTCTATTGGAGACTCATCTGGAAGCTTTTCGAAAGCCGGCACCCGGCGAACAGGTTTCTCCGTCTCTCTCTTTTTCGGCAGCGTAATGAGGCCTAAATTCTCCAGATGCTCCAGTAGTGTCAGGCAGGAGTTGATCTTGAGTTTGCCGGCTGGATTTTCCCAATTGAGATGTTCACAGAGCGTAAGAGCCAATTCCTTCCGGCTCAGGTTCGGAAACATTCTTACCGTTTCTTGAACTTGGCTAAGCTGTTTCCTGGTGAACCTTCTCCCGCTAATTGTGGTGCTGGGCAATGCCTCAATGGTTTCTGTCACAAGCATAATTTGAGGGAAAGCAATCAGGAAGTCAAATGAAAAATGCAATCGGCGTGCATTTTATTATAAATTAAGGATTCTCAATCGTTTGCCCGGTTGTTAAAAAAATGCGGTTCGCGCTAGAGCAAAAGCGAATGCCATTGGTGGAGGCATGGGGCCGATGATCGATGCGTTCAGCCGGGAGTTCAGCAATGATATCCTGCCGTATATCGAAGGCAACTACCGCGTACTCACAGACCGGCGCAATCGCGCGATGGCAGGCCTTTCCATGGGAGGCATGCAGACGCTCAACATCGCCATTTCGGATCTCGGCAAGTATGCCTATATCGGAGTCTTCAGCTCCGGCCTATTCGGATCCGGCCCGCGCACTCCTGCGGTGCCCGGTGCAACCGCGCCGTCAACTCCGGCGCCATCCACTCCCGATTGGGAGCAGCAGCATCTTGTCATGCTCGACAATGCAGCGTTGAAGAAGGATTTGAAGCTGATCTGGTTCGCGACGGGTTCGGAAGACTTCCTGTTGAACACGACTAAAGCTTCGGTGGAGATTCTCAAAAAGCACGGATTCTCGCCGGTCTACATAGAGACGGGGGGAGGCCATACCTGGGTCAACTGGCGCGAGTATCTAAACGAGTTCGCCCCCAGCTATTCCAGTAGGAAATCAGGCGCCCCCGAAATCACCACCGGGGATTGGATTTAAGTTAAGCCCTGAAGGGCGGCGCAGTCTGTCTGCATCGCCCTTCAGGGCTTTGTTTCTCTCGCCTCTAACCCAAGGCTTCGGCCGCTTTGCGGCCTCCGCCCTGGGCTGTGCTGCTCCGCGATTTCAGCGCTCAATTATCCTTTGCTTGACG
>JAZDLY010000008.1:0-16493 GCA_043801485.1 Candidatus Omnitrophota bacterium
CGCCAAAGCCGGAGTCATCATCACGCCGAATTCGGTAATTTTGCCGATGTCGGTCACCTTGGAAACCTCCGCACAGATGCCAAGTTCTTTGACCGCGACTTCAGCATTAGCTGTCAATTGTTTGCATTTCGGACAACCAACTCCCAGGATTTCGATTTTCATCTGACAAGCCCTCCGAAAATCATGCCGCTGATCGTTGCCATCACGACAACCAGCATTACATACGTTACTGTTTTTCTCATTCCGATAACGCTGCGAATGACAAGCATACTGGGCAGGCTAAGGGCGGGCCCAGCCAAAAGTAGCGCTAAGGCTGGCCCTTTGCCCATACCTGAACCGATAAGTCCTTGTAAAATAGGAACCTCAGTCAAGGTCGCGAAATACATAAAAGCAGCCACAATGGATGAAAAGAAATTGGCCGACAAGGAGTTACCTCCGACTAAGTCAGACACAAAGCGTGACGGAATAAGGCCTTCATGTCCAGGACGGCCCAGCAGGAACCCTGAAACAAAAACCCCTGCCAAGAGAAGCGGCAGGATCTGCAAAGCGAATCCCCAGGTCACCTGAATCCATTCTTTTAATTCCTCTTTCTTGAACCATCGGATAAGCATGGCGGCTAATCCAACAAGCGAAAAACCCGCGATCCCCCATTTATATTGATAGATAACAGACCATGCCCCGTGGTCGCCTTCAAGCGGCTTGCCCCAGTTGGCAAAAACTAAAAAAGCAACCATTGAAGCAAAATAAAGGACGGTCTTAGCTAAGGAACGCGTTTCTTTCAATATGCCAGTATTAAACTCGCCGGTTGCGTGTCGCGCTCTTTCTTCCTTCAAAAAGATAAAATGCATCAACAACCCGATAACAATGCTGAAAACCACTGCACCTATTGCCCTTGCCAATCCAAGTTGCCAGCCAAGAATACGGGCTGTCAGAATAATCGCAAGGACATTGATCGCCGGCCCTGAATAAAGAAACGCAATCGCCGGACCCAACCCTGCGCCCCTTTTATAGATCCCCGAGAATAACGGTAAAACTGTGCAGG
This sequence comes from Candidatus Omnitrophota bacterium, assembly GCA_043801485.1. Classification (GTDB taxonomy): domain Bacteria; phylum Omnitrophota; class Gorgyraeia; order Velamenicoccales; family Velamenicoccaceae; genus JAZDLY01. The sequence goes on from JAZDLY010000008.1 coordinate 1,043, forward strand.
AACACACCGCTAAAATCGTCCCGGACACCGAAGCAACGCTATAAGAAAGGATTTTATTTGCCTTTGCGCCGAAATATTTCAAGACAGACGCCTGGCTGACAAACACCGAAATAGCCCCGGCAATAAAAAATGCCGGGACAAGACATAAAAGCACATGTTGACGGGCATACTCCTTGAGAAGTGCCAATGCTTCGAAAACCGGACCGGAAAAAGGCAGGTGCTCAAGCGGAAAATAAAAAAACCCTAAAAATACAGCAAGAATGTAAAGGAACTTCCTTGACTCTTTCATTTCTTCCCTCTGGAGCCGATCTGACAGCAGCCGCCTTCGATCCGGATCGCTTTGATATTAACCAAGCCGTCGGCTATCTTTCTCTGGGCGGACGTCAGGATCCGCGAAAAAGTAGGCCTGGAGATCTTCATGAGCTTTGCGGCAACCACCTGATCCAAATTTTCAAGACAGGCCAGCCGCACAGCCTCAAATTCGTCCAAGGACAAATAGACAACTTCACATTGACTCAACGGCTTGCACCGCGGTTTAAAACACCGCTCTCCCGGAAAACGTTTAATATGTCTGGTTTTTTTTGGCCTCAATCCATGCTCCTATTATGAACATATGTTCATAATAAGAATAGCACCTTCCCGCGCTCCCTGTCAAGAGTCAAAAAAAGAGCCCGGTTTTAAAAAACCGGGCCCCAGAAAAATGAAGCTCCGCGGGCTAAAGCCCGCGGTTTCTTGAAGCGAAATACTTGAGCGGCCATTATCCATCCTTGCCTTAAAAGGCAAGGTTTTTGGCCGCGAAAGTATAAACCAACCAAAGACTTAATTTCCTTCTAGACTTTTGCCCCCTTTAGCACATCCTGTGCTTCCATCTTATCCTGGTGGAGATAGCAATAAAATGCGTGGTTATAGACACTCAGGACAATCTTGCATTCAGGATGTCTGCACACCCTGCCTCTATGAGACGTTTTTATTTTTTTCACACTAAGCCTTTCTTGTAGACGGCAACACAGGCGTCAACCACGGGAAATTGCGGTTAAGACCGACCCATTGCCGGACAATAACATGGCCCATCAACCGAAAGAACGCATTTCGGAAACGAAATCTGACAAAAAGCTTAAACGTCCTGAAGAGCGAGTAAAATTTGGCGTAGGCCCGCACGACATTGACCTGGAGTTCTTTGGCAGATAGCAAGTTCGGCTTAAAAACAATGTGCTGGCCGTCGTAAAGATTCCAATTCTTGGTGAAGATCCGGTTTTCTTTTTCCAAATCGTCATAGACTTTTGTCCCGGGGAACGGTGTCAAGATCATCATCTGGATGGTGTCGATTTTCTGCTTGAGAGCGAATCTCAACGTGTCCCAAACGGTCTTTTTGCTGTCGTCCTCAGCACCCAGCACAAACATCCCGTGGATCTTTATTTTTCTTTTGTGAAACGAGCGGATCGCGCTGATGATGTCCTGAAGCGTCTGTTTCTTCTGATAGGCCTCAAGCGTTTTGGGATCAATGGACTCAAAGCCGACGCAAACAACGCTGCACCCCGCCTTGGCCATTAAATCCACCAAACCGCTATCTTTTGTCACGTCACAGCGAACCTGACAGGCCCAATCCCTGATTTTATTTTTGACCATGAGCCCCAAAAGATGACGCGCCCGGCTGAGGTTTGCGGTAAAGTTATCATCGCAAAAGAAGAACGACCTTGTCTTTCGGGACGTCAATTCCGCCATGGTGTTCTCAGCGCTCCTGAACCGGTATTTGCGGCCAAACATCTTGGTGACAGAGCAAAAGCTGCAATCAAACGGGCAACCTCTGGAGGTTGAAATCGGCGTCACCGAAGACGAATGGCGATACCCCTGGATTAAAGAAAAATCCGGATGTGGCAAGCCATCCAGATCTTCCACAGGCTTACCTTCAACGATCGCCTCTGTCCTTCTGCCTTCGACAACATCGGCAATCACACCTTCTGCCTCCCCTACCACCACCTGCCGACAATATTGGCTTGCCTCCTGTGGCATGAGACTGGCATGGACCCCGCCGATGACCACCTTTTCTTTGGGGAATTTTTTGGCAATGGCGTAGCCGCGTTTGGCCGTAGACGTCAGGATCGAGATCCCAATGACGTCAGCCTCCAAAGAAGCATAGTCTGGCATCAGGATATCTTCTTTATAGATCCTGACCTCGTGACCCCTGTTTCTGAGGATGGTCCCCAAATACAGAGGCCCGAGGAGAGGCATCGATATCTTGCTATAGACGCTGGCCGTTGACGCGCGCGGCTCGATCAATACGACTTTCATCGTAAAAAGGCTCCTTTAAGCCTGAACCTGACTTATTTTGATGTTAAAGGCGCGCGGGCCTTTTTCGGCCTGCTCGACTTCAAATTCGACGCTTTGTCCGTCGTTCAATTCTTCGAATTTGGCATCAACCAAGCTTCCCTTATGAAAAAATACTTCCCTGCCGTCGTTGTCGCTGATAAAACCGAACCCTCTGTCGCGCACAACTTTCTTAACTTTACCTGAATGCATGATATTCCTTTCGTTGAAAAAAAGAAGGCCCGGCTCTATAAAGAGACCGGGCCTGTTTCTTTTTTTGGTTATAACTTAACGACGTTCGTCGCTTGTTCGCCTTTAGGGCCTTTCTCGATATCAAACTCGACGGCCTGACCTTCGTCTAAAGACTTGTATCCCTCTCCCTGAATCGCGGAATGATGCACGAAGACATCCTTTCCGTTCTCAGGTGTGATGAATCCATAACCTTTTTGGTTCGAAAACCACTTCACAACTCCTTTTGCCATTGTTTACGTCCTCCTTTCATAGAAGATTGTAGCAAATCCCGCTAGAAATCTTTTATCACTTTTACCTGTCTGCTTTACAAGATGCCTAACGGGGTAAACAATGACAATTGCAAAAAACCGCAAGGTTAGCTATCTTCACCTCGCGGCTCCAGACTTCTAAACTTATATTTACTACGGGGTTAAGTATAACACACCCGGCCGGATTGTCAATGATTATTATTTCTTTTTCCGTGGGAGTGCCTGAAATTGCGGAATCCGCCTTGCCTTGGTTTCTGGCGGTGACCGAATGATTTTTTGGCCGAAGAAGGATGAGACGACGCATCGAACTGTTCCGTGGCAATCTCCGGATGCCTGACAATGGGTAAAGATGCCCGGATCAGTTTTTCGATATCGCGGACATCCCGGCTCTGATCAGGCGTGGCAAAAGAAATGGCGCGGCCTTTGAGGCCTGCACGGGCCGTACGGCCGATCCGATGGACATAATTTTCAGCGTCTTCGGGAAGGTCGTAGTTGACAACCAGCTCGATGCCGATAACATCAATCCCCCGGGCCGCAATATCTGTTGCCACAAGAACCCTGTATCGACCGGACTTAAAACCCTCCAGGGCCTCGCGGCGCTGGGCCAATGAACGGTCGGAATGCATTTCCACGGCACGAAAGCCCATGTCCCGCAGGGAACGCGCAATTTTTCGGGCATTGTGCTTGGTTCTGGAAAACAACAGCACAGATCCCCGGTATTGCGCAAGCAACTTGCCGAGAAGTCTTAATTTTGTGTCTTTTCTGACAATAAATAATTCCTGGGTCACATCCACGACCGTCGTGCCCGAAGGAGCGATCTCAACAGAAACAGGAAGCTTCATGTATTTGCTTGCGATCTCCATGATCTCTTTGGGGATCGTCGCCGAAAAAAGCATGGTCTGCCTTTCTCGAGGCACGAACTTGAGGATCTTATTGATCTGCGGGGCAAAGCCCATATCCAACATGCGGTCTGCTTCATCCAAGACAAGCATCACCACGTCCTGCGGCAGAAAGTTCCATTGACCCATATGGTCAATGAGCCTTCCGGGTGTCGCGACGACAATGCGGGGGTTCCTGCGCAAGGCCTGCACCTGGGGCTGCATGGGAGCGCCGCCGATAAGGCATGCCGTTTTCATCCCAAAAGCATGAGCCAAATGTCGGAAGGCCTCATCGATCTGAATGGCTAATTCGCGCGTTGGAGCCAAAACCAGGCCCACCCCTTTTTTTTGAGCCAGGATCTGCACCATGGGAATAGCAAACGCATGGGTCTTGCCTGTGCCAGTTTGGGCGATGCCGACAACATCCTTGCCCTGGATGGCCATAGGAATGGCCTTTTCCTGAATAGGCGTCGGCACCTTGAACTTGATGCGCTCCAGGATCTCAAGGATCTTTGGCGCAATCCCAAGACCAAAGAAACTCTGACCGGCATTGCCGGCTGCCTGAACATCGCTATGTGGTTGATTTTGCTTGTGCATGGTTACCTACTATACAGCATTCCCCAAAACTAAACAAGGCAATTATCTAAAGAGGCGATTTGGCCGAGGCTCTCCGAAAGTTCTCAGCCGTTAATCTTTTTAAGCAGCCAGGCCATGTTTTTACCCAGTGTCTCCATGGTCGCAAGTCCCTCTTTGTCTTTTTCAACATCGCCGATCTCACGCCCCATCCCGATATTCCAGTAAGACGAGCCGACGATGATCATCTGGCCGATTGTAAAAAAGTGATTGATCGTGTCAAAGGCAGCAATAGCGCCTGCGCGCCGCACAGACACAACCGCAGCGCCGACTTTGCGCTTGAACATGTCATCATTGGCGCGATTCACCAGGCCTGCGCGGTCAATCAACGCCTTGATCTGAGCGCTGCAACCCGCAAAATAAGTCGGCGAGGCCAAAATAATGGCGTCTGCCTCATCCATTTTGGCAATGCACTCATTAACCACATCATCCGTCACCGCGCATTGCCTGTTTTTGGCAGAAAAACATTTATAACAGGCAATGCAGCCCTGGATTTTGCGGCCTGCCAGCTGATAGAGTTCGGTTTTGAGGCCCTCTTTCTCCAGTTCCTTGAATACCGCTTTAATCAAAATAGCTGTATTCCCGTCTTTGCGCGCGCTTCCGTTAAAAGCAATGACTTTCATGATGCCTCCTGATTTGCTTCTTTTAACACAAAGGTTTCCAGGCCCTTGACCACAGAGGCCATTTTTTGATAATTAAGTTTTTCATAGGTATCAGAGGGCTGATGGTATGTCCGGCTCCTGAAAAAAGCCGTGTCCGTAACCATAACCGCAGCATATCCTTCCTGCCAGAACGACCAGTGGTCCGAAAAAGCAATAGCCGGCGATAAATTCAAGGCCAGTGTGACAACCGGCAAATCGGAAATTGTTCTTAAGCCACTCGCGACCTCCCCGACGAGCAACCTGGATTTAAAATTTCCGACGACAGCGATATAATCAGCTTTGTTCGGATAAAAAAATCCTACCAGGGCAGGATATCTCTGCGAAAACAGTCTCTCAGAATAAATGCCGAGGCATTCTAAAATGACAACGGCTCTGATATCATCCCCACGTTCCCTGGCGGCCTTTGCATACACGCGGCTGCCCATATTCCTGGTTTGAAAAAAAGGCGGCTCCTCATTGACAAAAGCGATAAACTCAATTGTCCTCTTTGCAGGCTGTTCAGAGATAAGCCCGGCTAATTCCAAGAGACCCGCAATGCCGCTTGCATTATCATTGGCTCCGGGATTGGCGCACGTGTCGTAATGTGCTCCAATCAAAACAATTTCTCCGGGCCGCTGGGTCCCTTTTTTGACAGCAATGATATTTCTTACTTTCCTATCCGCAACCACATACTCTTGAAATGATACGTCATAGCCGTGTTTTTTAAAAACATCGGCGATATAATCTTCAGACCGCTCCAGATTCGCATAATAACCAAAAACATCCCGCTCGCCAATCTCATGAGACAGCGTATACACATGATCCTTTAGCCGGCCGGCTAAGGCTTCGGCATCGGGCTTGGTCTTGGCCTTTGAAGAGAAGTCAAACGTCCAGCCAAACGTCGAAAGTTTTACGATCAAAAAAGTTATGCTGCCAACAAAAAATAATCGGGCAATGCTCTTGAGCATTTATCTTTTATCTCGTATTTTCGATAAATTTGAATTTGGAGACAACAGCACTTTTCATTTTAACAGGGAGCGGTCTTTCATATCTACAAGGACTTTTCTGGCGCCCCTGCAGATGGCGTCATAGCTATCTCTGGCCCCTTCTTTAAATCCGATCGCTTCAGCTTCCTGCGACGTCAGGACTTTACCGAATCTCACTGTTATCGGATGTCGCCTGGGGAATTGCGAGGTCCTGGGCCATGCCTCGCAAGCACCCTCCAAAAAAACCGGAATAAGTCTTGCATTTGTTTCTTTTGCCAGGATGCCAAAACCTTTTTTGAATTCTCCGATGGTTCCATCCAGGCTGCGCACACCCTCCGGAAAAAGACATAAGTTCCTGTTGTTAGAAAGGACGAAATAGGCGCCTCGCAATGCCTCAAGGAAATACCCTGCGAAATCCAGCGGGATGATCCTTCCCAGCTTGATCAGATTGCGGATAACAGGCACATTAAAATAAGGCCGAAAACCAACAAAGAACAAATCAAGCCGCGGAGAACGCGATAAAGAAGAGACAACGAGCAATCCGTCAAAGTAACTTGCATGGTTGACATATAAGATATAAGGCCCCCCAAGAGGAAAGTTCTCTTTGCCTTCGACTTTAAGATGATAGAAGAGCTTAAAATAAGAACGGACAAAAAACGTAAAGAGCCAGGCAGCTATCCAGGCGCCAAAACCAGGCTTAAGATCGATCTTTTCAAGATTTTCTTTTTTGGGTGGAATATGAAGAAGCTGCTTCCAATTCTCTGGGCCAGCTACCATCTTCATCTTGCCCGCAGCCAGCGGGGCGCCTCCTTTCCTTAAAAGCCCTTCCAGGGCCGTCGCAAGATCCCCGACGGTGAAAACACTTCCTATAATCGCATCTTCGATGGCGATACCAAAGAGCTGTTCTAAGCCGCTGGCCAACTCTATTCTGCCCAGAGAATCTATTCCAAGATCAAGCTCCAAAAGGTCCGTCGCAACGATATCCTTTTCTATCCTGAATTCTTTCTTAAGATAGGAAACAATCTTTCTGGCCGTCTCCGACTCAAGAATTTTTATCTCGTCTTCGCTGAGCTGCTTTTCCTGCGCCGTTGATTGACCCTCTTTCATAATCTTGGGAAGATATTTCTGGCGGACTTCAAACCTTTTGACCTTGCCCAGGAGCGTATGAGGCAATTCTTCAAGCGTTATGCTAAAACCCATAAGCCGTTGATGGGGCGAAAGCGACCGCGACACGTTATCCATTCGCTCTTTGATAACAGCTCGCAAATTGACTTCACCATATTTCTTAAAATACTCTAAATCCGGAACGACAACAGCCCAGAGCGTCAGGACTTGCCCAACACCAGGTTTAGCCGGGATGTCAAAGACGCATATCTTTTTTATCGGCGCGCGCCTCAAGTAGGCCTCTTCTACTTCTTCCGGATAGATATTCAGGCCCGAGCTCAAGACAATAACATCTTTTGCGCGGCCCGTTAAGAAGAGATACGCCTCCTCGTCAAGATATCCCAGATCGCCGGTATAGAACCATCCATCTTTGATGACTTCGCGGGTCAGGTCTTGTCTCTTATAATATCCCTCCATGATATTTGGGCCGGCCACCACCACCTCGCCAGAGCCGGTCGCATCCGGCTTTTCAATTTTTAATTTTACGTCGGGTATAACAACGCCCGCAGAACCTATCTTTGGCTTTTTAAAAGGATTTAATGTAAGGACAGGCGAGGTCTCTGTCAGGCCATACCCTTCCAGGATCGTAAACCCAAGCTTGAAAAAAAATTTTTCAACATCCGAATCGAGCTTGGCTCCGCCGCTGACGAATAGACGAAGGCGCCTGCCGAAGAGACCGTGGAGCTTAAAAAGAAGCCCTTTGGCAAGGTTTAATCCTGCTGAAGATCGTATCCCATAGAGGATGTCCAGGATCATTTTAAAAAGGATGTTCAACGGAAAAGGGATCTTTTCAAACGATTCCATGATTTTTTTGTTAAAGACATAAAATATCTGGGGAACAGCCACAAATACCGTTGGGTCTAGATCCTGCATCGCTTTTAGGACTGCTTCGCCCCTGAGATGGCCAGGATAGATGATCTTACAGCCATAGATAAGCGGCAAGATCAATGTCACGGTCAAAGGGTACGCATGATGCAAGGGCAGGATTGAGATCATACTGTCTTTTGACGTGAAGAGTTTGAGCCTGTCCAGGGAGTCGCTGTTAGCCAAAAGATTCCTGTGCGAGAGCACAACGCCTTTTGGTCTGTCTGTTGTGCCGGAAGTATACAAGATGCAAGCCGCATCCCGCGGCTGGATATTGACTCTAAGTGGAGCTTCATCTCTTTCTTTTCCCAGCGCCTTTTTAAACTGGGCAGAGTCCACCGAAACAATCTCCTTCAGAGCCGAGCATTTTATCTCTTGCGTCTTTTTTATATAGGAATCGCTGATCAATAGAATCGGGGCTTGCGAATCATTGAGGAGATTTTCCATCTCCTGCTGGCTGAATTCGGTATTAAGAGGAACGGCTATTGCGCCGGTCATAAGTGTTGAGAAAAATAGAAGAGGCCATTCCGGCCTGTTCTCTAAACAAATGGCTACGGAATCGCCTTTTTTTATCCCCTTTTGTGATAGAAAAACAACCAGAGATTCTATGCACCTGCCCATCTCGCCATACGAAATGCCAATCCAGCCCTCTTCAGTTTTATACTGGATGGCAATCTCGTCGCAAAAACTGCTAACCGCCTCCTGTATTCTTTCGCTGAGATTGTCTTTCATGGTGAGAATAGAAATCAAAAGAAGAACAACCGCACCGCAATATATCCTACGACCGTACTAACCGCCCCAAACAAGATCCCCTTGATCAGATCCTTCTTGTTCTCTTTAAGATAAATAAGAGATATGACGATACCGACGTAGATCAACAAGGCAAAGACAGAAAAGAGCCAGCTTTCATAGAAAAGGGATGTAAAGACGACAAGAATCATCCCGATACCCGCATGCAACGTCCCTTTAAAAATGGCTCTCAAGCCCAGAAAGGTGAGAGAACTTATAATAAATTGCATGGGATAGTAAGTTTCCATGATTGAGACCCTAACAAGGGTGATCACAAGAAAAGGAATACTCCCAAAGGCTATAAGGTCTCGCGCGACTTCATCTTTCCATGTTTTTTGCATCGATGCTCTCTAAGGTTCAGCAAGTCCTGAAACCGATCCTCTTTATCAACGTCCCTGAATTTCAAGATTGGTGAGTCCGGCTTCCTCCGCCCATTTTATCACTTCCTCGAATTCTTTTCGGCGAATTGGGCGGGCTATCTCCGGATATTCAAATGCCTTATGCGTCGGCGTGTATTGCCGCATAATGTTAAAATAGGTGTCTTTGGGTAAATTTTGCGCTATCCATTCTATAATTTCTTTTGATCCGGCAACTCTATTAGGCATAACCAAATGCCGAATCATGAGCCCTCTGTAGATCAGGCCGTCTTGGGCCGGTTTTGCGACGCCGACCTGACGCTGCATCTCCAAAAGTGCCTGCTTTGTGACCTCCGGATACATCTCGGCACCGGAGAGATGTTTTTTTGCCATCCGACGATCCCAATACTTGAAATCCGGCAGATAAATATCCACGACACCGTCAAGCATCTTTAATATCTCGAAGCGCTCCCATCCGCAGGTATTGTAGACCAGGGGCAGCCGCAGGCCCTTGCCGGCAGCGATATCAAGAGCAAATAGAATATGCGGAGAATAATGGGTGGGCGTAACCACGTTAATGTTATGGCATCCTCTCTTTTGCAGTCTCAACATCATGTCGGCCAATTCTTCTATGCTTGTGGCCGTACCCTCTCCTCCTTGGCTAATCTGCCAATTGATGCAAAAGACGCACCGGAGACCGCAATGAGTAAAGAATATATTTCCTGAGCCCCCTTTTCCGACAAGGGGCCTCTCTTCTCCGAAATGGGGATCGCATGAGGCAACAAAGAGCCTGGACGTGGCCCCGCAGAATCCCTTCTCTCCTGCAAGCCGATTGACCCCGCATCGTCGGGGACAGAGCTGACAGCTTTTCATGATGTTCCAGAGTTTCTCTGCCCTCTTTTTTAATTCACCGCTAAGGTGGAGTTTTAAATACGCCGGCTCAAAAGTTAAATTCATTCCCATGACATCTTCACCCTTCCTGTCTGGACCCGGCAGAATACCGACAAGAGAAAGTCTGACTAAAAATAACAGAAACAAAATCGCTATAGCCGAACCTACGAGTTTACGCATTTCTTATTAAAAGTGAAGCTCCGCCGACAGGAGTTGGCGGCTTTCTCTTAATGCGGTACTTAGCGAAATCCCGCACCGAAAGCCCTGCGGGCTTTGCACCTTCATCCCCAGACAGGACTCTGGGGCTTTCTGGTGCGGGGCAATGACATTCATGGCATCTGCTGTCCGCATGCCAAAAGATAGCCCCTCGCTCTCTCGGCCAGATTATAGCGCGACACAATGCCCCAGAAGGCCTTGCTGTGGTTTGGCACGACCAAATGCGCCATCTCGTGAACAAGCACATAGTTTCTCACCCACTTGGGCATCAACCCCACCCTGTGCGATATGCGGATATTGGCGTCTCTGGTGCTGCAACAACCGAATTGGCGGTTCTGGTTGTGGGTGTAGGCAATGGAATTAATCTTGAGGCTGTTGCCGAAATATTTCTTATTTAAGCTGGTGGCGATCTGGCTCAAGCCCTGCTTCTGATCCAGCTTTTCCTTGAGCTTTTTTCGTGTCAGTCTCGATTTAAGATCCTCAATGATCTTTCCCAAACGCTCCTGCGAAATCCCGAGCGGCGCGCGCACAAGAAGCACATCTTTATCCAGACGAGCGCTGATTGTCCTCTTGCGCCGATGACTGCGGATGATTTTGATTTGCAATTTAGCGAATCTGATTAAAAAGCCAACCAAGCAGAACAACCTGAGGCACGGTGACAACAGGCAGCCAGAGTGCGGTTTTTCTGCCCACATTGTGCCACAGCAAGCCGATTTCCGTGTAATCCGTGACAACGCCTGCCATCAGAAAAACGAAACTGTTCCCAAGGGCGCCTGTTTGCTTATAGATCTCAAAGGCCATCGGCGCCGAGCCTTCGGAGCATACTTCGATGATGGTCGCAACGAAAAGCGTCACCAAGAGACCCAGGAACGTCGGCCCCATGTAATGATGGAAAAAGTCCGTCGGCACATAGGCGCCAATCAGGCTCGCCAGTCCCACGCCGATCAAAATCCACCAGAGAACCATATTACTCAGAGAAACGGTGCCGTTGACGACCCCTTTAATATCTGACTTGATGGTCCCAAGTGAAACTTTATAGCCCCTAAACCTCTTTCTGATATCTTCCTTAATAGAAAAATTCTCATCAACCTGCGCTGTATTAACATTTGCCTCTACCAGGTTTTTCTTCTCAAGGAATTGATAGATGAGTCCTGTGATCGTGGCAATGACGATCGCTGAAATGATAATGAAAAATGCCTTGGCTTTAAAAAAACTGATCAAGACTAACGTTAATGTCAAATTTGCCCAGGGGCTTGCCAGGAGAAACGCGACAACGGCCGGTGTTGAGGCGCCTTTTTTGTGCAGCTGGATGGTGAGGGCCAAGATGCCGTGCGAGCAGGCACTCATGAGAAAACCCAAGAACACCGCATGATAGATGGTTTTTCGTTTCGGCTGGGCCAGAACATGCGAGATGTATTCCCGCGGCACGTAGCGGTCGATCACACCGCCCAAGACCAGCCCGAGCAAAACCGCCCACCAAATGATCTTAAGATAAGCCCCCAGGGCTTGCCTGAACGGGACAAGAAAAGGCAAAATAGTAGACCCCAGGCTCAGCAAGACGAGAACGCCGGCTACGATCAAAGATTTATTCTTATAAAAAGGGGCTTTGGGTAAAGCAAGACAAGCAGCAACTTCCTGTTGCGGGAGTTTATTTTGCCTGGCGAATTTCTCCAGACAATTCCGGCTGCAGAAATAAAACGTCTCGCCCTTATGCTCAACCTTCAGGGCCGACTTCTCATTAACCTTCATACCGCACAGGGGATCCTGTGCCATATGTTCACCTATTTGTGATGTGGCCCCAAGGGGCCATTTCACATTGTCAGTGATCTGTCCGTTTAACGGCCGCTATCTTTTTTCTTAGAGTAACACTCTTTGCAGTAAATCGGACGGTCGCCGCTGGGCTTGAAAGGAACTTCACACTCTTTCTTACATTCCGCGCAGACCGCTTTGTGCATTTCCCTTGGACGCCTGTCATATCCACCTGAACCACCTTGGAACCCCATACCCACTCCTTTGTTTTGGCGCCTGTCTAAAGGCACCTGGTTGATTATTCTCACCCTATCCTCTGTCTTTTCGCCTGTAATAGAACGGCTTCTTTTTTGGATCAAACTTCCTCTTTTCGCCGTAGTCGAATCCCCGATTTTTCTCTCCATGGCGTTTTTCAAAATTACGTCCCTGATCAGGGCCCTTCTCTCCGGGCCTGCCATCACGCTCTGCTTTGTCATGCCGACCAGAACGGTCGAAAGACCGGTAGGGTTTTGAAAAATACTTTTCCCTGGGAGACGCCCCCTGAGACTGGTTGATCAAGATATCTATCTTCTTTTCCAGGAAGATCAACTGCTGGTGCATCTTTTTGATTAAAGCCGCTACATCCGGTTCAGCTTGAGGCGGCACCGGAAAGTTTCCCTGCTTAGGTTCTTCAATCATTTTACCCTTCTTTCTTTTCCTAGACCATCTGTGAATCTTTTCAGGCCTATATTATAGCCAAATTATGGCCGCAAACAAGCACAACATTAGTCCCTGTTAATCATTGCGATCATCTCAACGAGTCTGCCATAATCACGCAAATTGAAATTCATGACCAGCCGAGGCAGGCTGAGATGTTCTCCGCTTACGATCTCTTTATCTATGGGAGGCGAAACCTTGATCTCGCCGCTTGTCAAAATGTCTTTAAATTTTAGATTGACCAACTTCAGCGTCTTTGCGGAGATTTCTTTATTGAGCCTCAATACAGTCAAACCCGAAACATATCTTATCGAATGATACACTCTATAAAAATCTTCGATATATCCGATGGCCTCGTCAACGGTGCTGGCAATGTGAAAAAGATTCAAGTCTTCCTTGCGGATAAACCCGTTTTTAACCAGCTGGCTATTGACAAAATGCTTCCACGCGCTCCAGTATGTCGAACCTTTCGGTTCCATCAAGACGACGGGCCTGGGTTTAGATTTACCGGTCTGGATCAGGGTCAGCATTTCGAATCCCTCGTCATTGGTGCCGTATCCTCCGGGAAAAAGAGCGGTGGCATCCGTCTCTTTAACAAAGATCAGCTTTCTTGTAAAAAAATATTTAAAGTTAATGATCTTATCTTTTTCATCGATGTAGGGATTGGGCATTTGTTCAAAAGGAAGGCGGATGTTTAAGGCAAACTCTCTGCCCACCCTGGAGCCTTTATTACCGGCCTCCATGACTCCGGGGCCGCCTCCCGTGACGATCATGTATCCTTTTGCGGTCAGCTTCTGCGCAAATTCCTCGGCCATCTTATATGCGGCGGATGTTGTTTTCGACCTGGCCGATCCGAAGATGATCACTTTTTTGACATCCCTGTAAGGAGAAAATATCTTAAAAGAATATCGCAATTCTTTCAGCGCGTTATTGACAAGCTTAAGGTCTCCGGCATCGCTTGATTCCTTCCCCAACTTGACGGCGGTGGTGAGTATTTCGCGCATTAAATATCCGCTTTGAGCGCCGCTGCATTGCCTGACAAGTTCATCGATCAGATTGTCCAGTGCCTGGTCACCGACTTGGTATTCTTTCGATCTCTTCTTTGTCATTTCTGATATCCGTATAGCCCTATTTTCTTCCTGTTGGATTGGTGCCTGAAATGCACAAAAATACGGCCGAAATTTTTGTCGTCTTTTTCGATCCGGTGGTAGAGCACTTTAATCTTCGGGCCAGCCAGAAAACGCAGGACGTGCTTTTTCAACTCACCGTTGCCTTTGCCGGAGATAATTTCCACCAAAGCGATCCTTTTGTCAACTGCCTCGCCGATGACCCGGTCAAGCTCAACATCGATCAATCGCCCCTTATTATAAATATCGTGCAGATCCAATTTGATTCTAGCCATCAGATTATTTCTTTCCCCGGTTGCGAATGATCAAGCCATCCAAAAAACGCCTCAAGATCTGATCGCCGCATTGCCTGTAATTCGGGTGGTCCTCTCTTCGGAACAAAGCGGAGACTTCCGCTTTTGTTATTTCAAAATCAGCAAGTTTTAAAATCTCAATAATATCCGAATCTTTGAGTTTCAAAGCGATGCGCAGTTTCCACAAAATCTCATTATTCCCGATCACAATCTCCTCCTATTACGCCTTGAAAAAATAATACTTCCAGATGATGAAAGCAGTCATGCCGTGGGAAAAAACGGACACCCAGAGATTGTTGAAATTCCTGAACAGATACCCCCAAACAACACCTGCCAGGCCTATCAAAATCAAAAAGCAGAGCCCGAGATTGATTGGCAAAATCGCAAAGATGTAAAAATGCGTGAGGGCAAACAAAAGCGCTGTCAGCCAGATAGCTGACCGGACAGACATGCGACTGGCAAATTTCTGCTGGAGAAAACCTCTCCAGAATATTTCCTCACCCAAGCCGATCAGAAATATACAGAACAATAAATAGATAAGCAGTCCCACAGGACTATTGCTTGCCGTCAAAAGGCGATAGCCCAGTTCCTTCTGCAGAGGAAAAGCAATCTCATAAATCCCTGCGGAGAGCTTGAGCTGGTCTACGGCGCTATAAACATAGCCCGTTATACCCAGGACTTTCAACAAATACCCACCGAGAAAACCCAACAAGCAGCCGGTCAGAAGCCCGGCGGTCATGGAAGATTTGACAAGCTTCCCCCGCAGGCCTAGCGAAGTCAACGGTTTCCCTAAAAAACCAATCTGCCACAGCAATGGGATTGAGAATGTGAACACGAAAGAACCGTAGATTCCGGAGACAAGCAATGCGATAGGCAGCACAATAGCGCCGAGCGAAATGCCCAAGCGAAGGATATTGTGTTGAGTGATTTTAGCCATCGACCAGCTGTAATTTCTTTTGTTTCGGCAGGCGCTTGATCTGCGCTTCCCGCCTCAAAGCCGCAGACCTTGTGGCAGCTTTTTCGTTAAAGACCAGCGTGACAGGAATGCGGTATCTTGTGAACTTGCATCCGTTGCCGCTTTTGTGCTCCCGGAGCCTCCGCCTGAGGTTCTTGGTGATGCCGGTATAGAGGAACCCTTTTTTGCATCTGAGGATATAGACCTGCCAGGACATAGGCGTGCGTTCTGAAAAGAAAACTGGGGTCCCTCTCGCATGAACCGAGGGGAAACCTCTCTCTATTTACAGGGATGTATTATAAGGCCGATTATGGCTGCTATCAAGGAAATTCGGGGATTAGAGAGGCTTTTCCCTCACGAAATTTGAGCACCTTAAGCTTTTATCTAGCGAAATCCTTGTTGCCGTAGG
>JAZDLY010000011.1:0-12164 GCA_043801485.1 Candidatus Omnitrophota bacterium
GAGTCCAATAGCGACACAAATCTTCTTTCCAATCCGAAAGTCCTCGCCATGGATGATGAAGAGGCTAAAATTGTCGTCGGCTTAAATTATCCCCTTCCGACCTATGAACGAAATGCAGCCACTGGTGGCATGGAAATCACCGGCTACACGAGCCAGGATGTGGGCATTGTGCTGACCGTCAGACCAAAGATTCACCCTGACGGCTACGTAACGCTCAACTTGCATCCGGAGGTCAGCGAGATTCAAGCTTTCACAGGTCCTGAAGAGGACCGCCGGCCGATCGTATCCACAAACGAGGTAGAAACGACGTTGCGCGTCAAAGACGGCGAAACCATCGTGATCGGCGGAATGATCAAGGATAAGGAAATTGTCAATGTTAACAAGCTTCCTTTTTTAGGGGATCTTCCGTTGGTCGGTTATGCATTTAAACACACAAACAGGACTAAAGAAAAGGTCGAGACGCTCATTTTTCTGACGGTTAAGATTATCAAAGACACATAATTCAAGAAGCGAGGTCCTCCTATGGTTGTTCGCGAACACAAGCCTTTGGGCCAGGTTTTGATCGAGCAGGGACTAATCAGCAAGACCCAACTCGAGCAGGCGCTTGAAGAGAAGAGCAAAAGCGGCGAATCGCTGCGCAAAGTCTTGATCAAGCTGGGCTTTGTGAGGTCGGAGGCTATCAACGAGTTTTTCGAGGAAGAGATCGGCATCCTGCGCATTTCGCTCAAAGAGCGGAAAATCGAATCCAAGATTTTAAAGATGGTTCCCGAAGAAATGTGCCGCAAGGTTCAGGTTATCCCGATTGCCTTTGTCGACGGAATATTGACGCTGGGGATGGTGAATCCCTTGGATATCGTGACCATTGATCGCATCCGCGCCCTTTTGAAATGCGAAGTCGAGCCTGTGCTTGTTCTGGAAAAAGACCTTCATGATTTCTTCAACCGATTCTTCGCTTTAGAAGACCTGGTGGAATTGGATGAAGGCGAGATGAGCAAGGAAGCGGATAAAATAGAGGTTGCCGACAAGAGGGCAGAAGAGGCTATTGATATTGCCAAATTGCAGGACATGGCCTCGGAAATCCCGGTCATCAAAATTGTTAACCTCATTGTCACCAAGGCAGTCAATGAGCAGGCCAGTGATATCCACATCGAGCCGCGAGCGGACAACTTGAGGATTCGTTTGCGCATCGATGGTATTTTACATGCGATTCCTTCGCCTCCGAAGCGGCTTCATTCAGCCATCGCCTCCAGGATTAAAATTCTGTCTGGCATGGATATTGCCGAACGCCGCATCCCCCAGGACGGCCGCTACGGTGTCAGAATTAAAGGCAGGGATATCGATCTGCGCGTGTCCTCAATTCCTTCGATTTATGGCGAAAAAATCGTCATGAGGTTGTTGGACACGGGCACAGTTTTGCCGGGTTTGTCCCAATTGGGTTTTTATTCCGAGGAGCTTAAAAAATTCGATGACCTCATCCGAAAACCGTGGGGGATCATTCTTGTGACCGGGCCAACCGGCAGCGGTAAAACGACAACGCTTTATTCGGCGCTCAATGTCATTAAGTCCGTGGAAAAGAATATTATCAGCGTCGAAGATCCGGTGGAATACCGCTTGGACGAAATCAATCAGATCCAGGTCAATGTCAAGGCCGGCCTGACGTTTGCCTCAGGGCTTCGTTCGATCTTAAGGCAAGATCCAGACATCATCATGGTCGGTGAAATCCGCGATAAAGAGACCGCAGAAATCGCCATCCAGGCCGCTCTCACGGGTCATTTGGTCTTCAGCACCATCCATACCAATGACGCTTCCTCGACGTTCACGCGCTTGGTAGACATGGGGATTGAGCCTTTTTTGATCACATCGACAATCCTGGGACTTGTGGCGCAGCGCTTGGTGCGTCGCGTCTGTAGCCATTGCAAAACGGAAATAGATGCCCCTGCGGAGATCTTTGCAGGCCTGGGCATTACGGAATTGGTCAAGGACAAGAAAATTTTTAAGGGCCGCGGTTGCGATAATTGTCACCGCACGGGTTTTAAGGGCCGTATGGCGCTGTTTGAGATTCTGGTGCCAAATGCAGAGATCAAGGAACTGGTCCTCCATAAGTCCTCCGCCGACGAGATTAGACAGGCGGCCCGTAGCAATGGCATGGTCACTCTGTTTGAAGATGGCGTTCGCAAGGTGATTGACGGCCATACAACCCTTGAGGAAGTCATGCGGGTTGGAAAGGAAGATTAGTGCCGACATTTTATTACAAAACACGCAGCTTATCTGGGAATACGCTGGAAGGCGAGCTTCAGGCTTTTTCCAAAGAAGAGGCAGCGCAGGTCCTGCAACAGCGTGGCCTCTATATCACGTTTTTGAGCGACAAGCCTTTCTTTTACGAAGCCAAAAAAAGAAAAGAGCCCGCTGATAAAAAACCGGTTCTGCCGTTTTTTCTGTTTTTCGGACAGATTTCGTCAGAAGAGAAAATGGCTTTCAGCGTTCAGCTTGCCAACATGATCAGCGCTGGCCTGCCTTTGGTCCGCGCCTTGCATATTTTGGTGGATCAGATGACGAATGCCCGGTTTCGGGCTGTGCTGGAAAAGGTTTATCGGGATGTGGAAGGTGGCACGGCTTTTTCCGAGGCCCTGGAGAAGCACCCGCAGGTTTTCCAGCCCTATTTCACGAGTTCTGTGAGGGCCGGCGAGAGCTCCGGACAACTCGGTACGGTGTTGGAGAGCGTGGCCTCATTTACCGAGCACGATATGGAGGTGCGCCAGAATATTCAGGCTGCCATGATGTATCCGATCATCCTGGTTGTGGTGGGAATCGCGATCGTCAGCCTGATCGTCATGCACGTGATTCCCAGTTTTGTGCAGACATTTTTGCACATCGGCGTCAAGCTCCCCATCCCGACGCAAATCTTGTTTGATATCAGTACATTTTTGAAAACACAGTTTGACGTGCTTGCGGTTACCGTATTTGGCGTTGTTTTCTTTGGCCGCTTTTTTATGGGCACGCCCTTCGGCAGGTTTTGGTTTGATGAAGTGAGACTGAAGATTCCTCTTTTGGGGCAGGTGATTCAGCGTTTTGCCCTTTCCCGGTTTTGCCGGACGCTGAGCATGCTTTTGAGCTGCGGCGTGCCCATTTTGCAATCCATAAAAATTGCCGAGGACAATGTGGACAATCTTGTATACAGCCGGGCCTTGGAGCAGGCTCATGAGATGATTCGTCAGGG
Organism: Candidatus Omnitrophota bacterium; assembly: GCA_043801485.1. Taxonomy (GTDB): domain Bacteria; phylum Omnitrophota; class Gorgyraeia; order Velamenicoccales; family Velamenicoccaceae; genus JAZDLY01. The sequence goes on from JAZDLY010000011.1 coordinate 3,218, forward strand.
TGTTAAGATTGCCGATGCCCTCAAAGAAGTCAAAGTTTTTCCGGTGGACATGGTTCAGATGGTGGCTGTGGGTGAAGAGACAGGCCGCGTGGATCAACTCCTGCGGCGGCTTGGGGATTATTACGACATGGTGGCCAAATACAGCGTCAAAAAATTTATGGCAACGCTGGAGCCCGTGTTTTTGGTGGTTCTGGGAAGCGTTGTTGCTTTTATCATGGCTTCTGTTTTATTGCCAATTTTCGATATGATGAGATTGTTGAGACAAACATAATAAACAGAACCAAAAAAAAGGAGGAAGAGATGAAAGGCAAAGGGAGAGGTTTTACGCTCATCGAACTCATGATCGTCATGGCCATTATGGCGGTTCTGGTTGGCATGATTCTGCCGCGCTTTAAAGGTATGCGCGACCAGGCCAGTGTTTCCAAGGCCCAGGGCGAAGTGCGGGCGATCAAGACAGCCATTGAGTCCTATTACATCACCAACAACGCTTATCCGGCGACGTCCACAACGGTCTGCGCAACGTACTTGACGCTGTCTTCGACATATCCGCGCATTCTCACAAGTGCGATCTATGATCCATTTGGTGCGACGTCCACAACAGAGTATCGGTTCATCAAGTCAACCAGCGGGCTGTATTACGTTATTTTTTCTATTGGTCCTGACGCAACCGCAGATATCACCGGCATAGGTGATGACGGCGTGGTGGCGCCTGCTAATCGCGATGATGATGTTTGGACCTCGAATGCTATTTAGACTAAATATTTGTTCTGTGTAAAAAGAGGAGCCTTATGAAAAAACCCGGGGAACAGGCTTTTACTTTGGTCGAATTGATGATTTCTTTGGTTATTATTGGAGTTCTGGTGGGCTTGATTTTGCCGCGTTTCAAAGGCATGCGCGACCAGGGGAAAATTTCCAAGGCCCAGGGAGAGTTGCGGGCGATCAAGGCCGCGATGGAGTCGTATTTCATAAAAAATAACGGCTATCCGCCGACAACAACGACTGTCTGTGCTGGTTATCTGACGACTTCCGCTGTCTATCCCCGGATTTTGCAGAATCCGCTCTATGATCCTTTTGGTGCGACAACGACAACCGAATACAACTACGCGGTTTCTCCCAACGCTCGGTATTACGTGATGTATTCGTTGGGGGCGGACGCCACAGCCCAGATTACCGGCATCGGCGATGACGGCGTTGTGACACCGTCTAACAGGGGGGATGATGTCTGGACATCGAATGCGCAATAAGGAGCAAGGGTTTACCCTGCTTGAGATCATGCTGGCGGTAACGTTTTTCGCGGTGGCCTTCGTTTCCCTGATGGAGGTTTATAACACGGGCATGGTGGCGGACTTGTATCTGGATCGAAGTGCTATTGCCGTGAATCTGGCGCAGGAAAAAATGGAAGAGCTTAAACGCGGCTCCTATGTGGCCCTGGCGCCGGGCACGACCATAGAGGCTTCGGTGAGCGCGTTTCCTTTTTTCAGCCGCAACACTCAGATTAATCTCATCGGCGGGACAGCGATGGCATATAAAGTGGCTACGGTTTCTGTGTTCTGGACCATGAGCGGCGCTCGGCAAAATTACACGTTGACGACCTTTGTTTCCGATTATTGATAAGGAGAGAATATCCTACACATCGGGTCTCTGCTGATGATCAAGGGAGTGCTCACAGTCGAACAATTGGGTCGCGCCCTGGAGGAACAGAAAAAGACAAAAGAATTTTTGTGCACGACGATCATTCGTCTGGGATTTGCGACTGAGGATCAGGTTTTTCCGGTCCTGGCGAAAAAATTAGATATCGACTACGTCAAGCTCAAAGACCTGGAGTCTGCATCACAGGCTGCCCTGCAGTCTGTGCCCGAAAAATTTGCTCTTTCTTACAAATTATTTCCCATAAAAATAGAAGGTCACTGTTTGACGGTTGCCATGGCAGATCCGCTCAACAAAGACGTCTTTGGTCTCTTGAGACAGGTTTTGGGGGCGGGCATGGATTTGAAAATTGTCCTGGCCAGTGAAGTGGATATCCTGGCGGCGATCGCTCAACACTACGAAGGTGTTTCCCCCAAGAAGAGCCAGATGGTTTCCGGAGAAGCCGAGAATATTTTCGATGACCCCCTGATCAAAAAGATCATCAACTATGTGTTTGGCCTTGGCATCGAGCGCGATGCCGTGGACATCCATACCGTTCCTACCGAGGGAGAGATTAAAATCAGGTTTAAGGTTGGCAAACACTTCTATGAGATTGCTTTTCACAAGAATAAAATCTTCTAGAGGCTTAAGCCTCATGGAGGTGGTGATCGCCTTCAGCATGCTGGGTGTTTTGCTGCTGGCCTTCACGTATTCTTATTTTTTGATCTTAAAGAACCACGGTTACCAGAACCAGCGCTTTGACCTCCGGCAGACCGCTATCTGGGCGCTTGAAAATATTTCACAGGACCTCCATCAGGCTACATCTCTGACCGCTGCGGATGTCAATGCCCTTACGTTTACGCTTTCTTCGTACGAAACAATTGCATATGCTCTGGCATCAGCGGCGGGCACCACACAGCTTATCCGCACGTACACCTTAAATACGTCGCCAGCCACGACCAAGGCATCTGCTGCGGCAAAAAACGTCTCTTCCTTTGCCTTGGCTTACTATGATTCCAGCGGCACGGAGTTGACATCGGTGCCTCTGTCTGCCGGGGATATGGCCAATGTGCGTCTGATTAAGATCACGTTGATCCTTCAGTCAACCTTATCGTCCAATACGCAAACATGGACGCTGCGCACAGAAGTGCGGCCGAGAAATTTTTGAGGCTTAGCATGAATGACATTCACAAGACACAAAATAGCGGTTCGGCACTTGTGACGGTTTTTATTTTTTCCATTGTGCTCAGCGGTCTCGTGGTGGCGTACCTGGACATGGTGGGCATCTTGCATCAGGAAACGCTGCATAAGAAAAACCGCTACCGGGTCATCAACATGGCTGAAGCAGGGGTTAATAAAATGGCGGCCTATCTGTCGGGGACAGCCCCTGACCTTTCCACAAACGGTTCTTGGCGGGGAACCGTCACCCAGACAGAGGCTGGCCAGAGCTATACTGCGGCTGTTGGTGATCTTCTCCTGGAAGGGCCTGCAATCAGCGCAACATCTTCGAGCGGCGCCAACACGCCGTGGAGCGTCATGGATGGCAGTGCAAACACGTATTGGTTGTCTTCAGGTTCAGTTCCGCAGACCTTGACATGGTCTCTGGCCACGAGCGGTCAGTGGACGATTTATGTCTGCCGCACCCGTATGCTTATGGGGAGCGGCAATCAGGCTAAATTCCCTAAAGATTATACATGGCAGATTTCGACGGATGGATTAACGTGGACCACCGTCGTAACGAAGACCGGCAATACGAATACCGATGTTACAGATACGTTCACCTTGCAACAGGCCAACTACATTAGGCTTAATGTTACTCAGACGCAGTGGGCGTCGACACCAGTCGTGAACATTGCTGAGGTAGAAATTTTTGGAGTTGTTGGGCCGCCGTTATCCGTGACAGCCTCTTCGGTCTCTGGGGCCAATAGCGCCTGGAGCGCTGTGGACAACAATCTGGCCACGGGTTGGTCTTCCTCTGGCGCCGCGCCTCAGATATGGACCCTAAAGTTTCCAACAGACTCCAACTATTCTGTGGGTAAAATCAATATGCGTGCGACAACCGGGGCAACCAGTCAGTTCCCAAGCAACTACGTCTGGTCGGTTTCAACCAACGCCGGCTGCACGACCTGGGCGACAGTCGTTAATCAGACAGGCAATACGTCCACCAATGTGACACACACATTTGCCTTGCGATCCAATGTAAATTGTATGGCTATCTATGTTTCAACCGTACAGGCAGGCGGGACAAACGTGGGACTCGGTGAGGTGAGCATTCCTGGGGTGTGTTTATCAGCAAATAGTGCTGTGAGTTATCCGGGCAGCCGCAGCCTGTCGTATTACACGGCGCAGAATGCGATTGTGGTGGATGGTTCGCCACCGACTGTCTCGCGTCAGCCCAAGGGTAGTTTTGGCGTAGAATCGGGCAGTTAGCTGACAGAATATCCTTGACACCTACCTGTAAAATATTCATAGGAAAGTGTCAAGGATTGTCCTTACTCGCGCCGCTCGTAAGGACTGCGCTGGATGCACCTACGATGCACATTAAGAATTTTGCTTGTCCCAGCCTCGCTTACGCTCGCAGGGACTGCGCTGGATGCACCTACGATGCACATTAAGGTGCTTGATTCGTATAGATGTTATAATAAAAAAAGGAGGATGCATGACGGCAATAGTGTTGTTTGTAGTGTTTGGTATTATGTTTTCGGGGCTTGCCATCCTGACATTTGGATGGCCGCGCAGGATGATCAGATTGATTGATGGTGTTGAGCGCAAATGGGCTGTGGATAAGGAATTGTTCATGAAGTCGGCGCTGGCCCGCATTTCCATCGGCGCAACGTTTCTTACCGCAGGGGTTGTTTTGTTTTATGCTGCTTATGTCATGGGCAAGTAGTCTTTAAAAGAGTCAGGAGTCTTCTTTGAGCAAAGCCCTAGGGATCCATATTGATCGGCACAGTGTCGCCTTTGCGCACACCCAGTTGACGGGTCAACGTGTTTCTCTTTTGTCGTACGGACTTGAGCGTGCCGACCCCAATAAGGCAGATGCCGCCGGCATCGCAGCAAGGCTAAAGAAACTCCTCAAGGGCATTGATCTCTTCGACACACAGGTCGTGAGTGTCGTGAATCACCACTTTCTTTTTTTACACGAATTTATTTTTCCTGTTCTCGGCCCCAAAGAGCTTCAGGAGGCAATTCGCTGGAAAATTAAAGATTACCTGAATTTTCCCCTGGAAGATGCCGTCCTGGATACGAAGATCCTTGAAAAGACCGAAGAGGGAGAAACCAAAAGGTTAAAAGTGCTCGTGACGGCCATTCCTCAGGAAGTCGTTCGCCAACATATCGAAATTTTGAAGTTGGCCGGGGTGATGCCGGTGACCGTGACTTTGATCCCTTTTGCTTTTTGTCACCTCCTGGCACACCGCCGCGTCTCCAAAGACCATGTGGTGGCAACGCTGGCCGCTTCTGGCGAAGGGACCTTGCTCAATATTTTTGTTGACCTGAAGTGCGAGTTCACGCGGGTTATTACTTCTAAGCTAGACCGTCTGGCTGCCGAAGTGCGGTTGAGTTTTGATTATTTCCTGGAAGAAAGCCGTGGGAAAAGAGTCGAGAAAGTTCTTCTTTTTTGTGCTGCCAATGAGTGGGATGAGGTGAAGGCATTGCTTGAAGAAAATCTTTCCAGGCCCGTTCTTTTGGTGCATCCGTTGAAAGATATCGATCTTTTGATCCCCGTCTCTTTGGCCAAAGACGGCGATTCGATTTTTGCTGGTCAGCCGCTTGCGATTGCGCTTGGGGCGAGCTTGTGCCGCGAGAAATGCGTTAACGTCATGCCGCCTGAGGTTCGTCACCAGACAAAGGATTATCTTTTGGCCGCCGGTGCCAGATTTTTCGCTGTTTTTGGTGCTATGGTATTTCTCTTCGTGTATGTGAGTTTGAGTGCCCGTCTGGACAGCGCCAAGCGCCTGCGAAGCGTTGCCCAGGAACAGGCCGATGGTCTTGTTCCTCTGGTCCAGGAAGTAGAGCCCTGGGAAAAATTGCACAAAGACGTTCTTGACCGTTTCGCCTTATTTGAGATGCTTTTGGAGCGCCACAAAGTCTGGGCGCAGATCCTAAAGGAGCTCAGCGTAAAATTGCCCAACAGCGTGTTGCTTTACAGCATTGCCGTTGGAGACACCAATGTCGCGCTCAGCGGGATCATCAAGGTTTCCCAGCAGAATCAGGAAAAAGTTTTGTCAAATTTTATGCTCGCCCTGGAGCAGGGGGTGTTTAAAGAAGTGTATTTGACGAATGCCCAGAAACAGGGACAAGAAGGCGGGCTGGTCTTTAGCCTCAGCTCGAAACTGGATATCTGATGAACAAGTTCAAGCTTGACCTGCAGAAAATATTTGCTTCTCCCGAGGTCCTGAAATGGCTTTCTGTTTTCGAAAAATGGAAAGCCGGCAAGAAATACTTCCAGATGATCCTGCCGTTTTTGGTGCTGGGGGCTTTTGGAACTCTCATGGTCGGTGCCTCTTCGCCCATTTTGCTGCAACTGATCAAAGCCAGGCAGGACATCGATGAATTGGACCTGAAAATGAAGGGCCAGATGACCCGCATCATTCAGGTGACTTCATTTGATAAAGAAACATTGAAAAAGGAATCGGAGTTGTTGGACGAACGCTTTTTGCCGAGACAATCTTTTTCATATTATCTGGAGAATTTGACAAAGCTCGGCGAGACTCTCGGCATTAAATTTTTAGCCATCAATCCCGGCAATGAGACGCCGCACACAACATTGAGCGGTCCGCTCAATTATACGCTTGTTGTTTTTCCCATCCACATCAGCATGCAAAGCGAATACAGAAATTTCGGTGAGTTTTTGGGTCGCCTGGTGTATTTTTCGGGAGCGATGGTTGTCGTCAAAAATTATGTCTTGACCAGGGATGAGAATATTCTGCCCCGTTTGAACATTTCGCTGGAACTGGGAGTCTGTTTTTTAAAACCGAAAAAATAGTCTTGCCGCAGGGAGTGTGCCTATGAACAATAACACGGTTAAAGTCGCCATTTTTCTTGTGATGGCTTTTCTGGCTTTTAAATCTTTGAGTTCAGGTCTCAAGTCGTTTAGCCGCAAGCCAGCTGGTCCTGCGGTTCCGGAGGTCGACGGTGGTTTTGTGGCTTCGGGGACAGATGCAAAGCTGTCGCAGCGAAGCTCTCTGGTTTCCGAACGTAAATCCGACAAAAGCGCCAGGTTGGACACAATCACCGAATACGGACGCATGCCTTTTATGCCGGCGCCGCAGAAGGCCCCGGAAGACAAAAATGTTGAAGAACAACCTGTTCTTCAAGACATCGAGCAAGTCCCGGCACTCACCACGATTTTACAATATCAGGGAAAATGGTTTGCGGTGATCGATGGGAAATTATTCAAGGCAGGCGACGAATTCAAGGGCATGAGGATTCTTGAGGTCACCAAAAACACCGTTAAAGTCAGCCGCAATAGACAGATCACCACGTTAAAATTATGGGCAGAAAAACCGTTATTCTAAGAAGCCAAAAGGGTTTTGCGTTGCTGGAGATTTTTTTGGATCTGGCGATCGTTGCCGTCTGCCTGGGCGTGATGGCGGCCTATCAGTATCTGGCTGTCAAAAAAAGCAACATAAAAATTGTCGAAAGGGAGTTGGCAATGCTCAACGCCGGGGCGGTGTCTTTTGCCGAGCACCGTTCTCCAAAGGCTTATCCTCCGACAACGAAAACCATCTGCGTAGATTTTTTTCTGCGGGAGCGGCCGCAGATAGTGCGGCGGGTCTTAGAGGATCCTCTTTCAAAAACAAAAGAAGAATATCATTATGCCCGCTCGCCCAATGGTTTGTATTATTGTTTTTGGTCTGTGGGCGATAACAGTGTTTCGGATACCGAAGGCATCGACGACAATGGAAATATCATAAAAAATAAGGCGAGCGATGATATCTACCTCACTTCACTTTATTGACAGATGGATGTCTTGATTGCCCTTTTGGGAGTCTCGTTTTTGGCGGTGCTTGGCGCCGGCGTTTTTTTTGTCTTGCGTGATTCCAAAGAAGACACAGATAAGAAGGCGCAGGCGGTCGCGCTCACAGAAGAGCTTCATCAGGCAACGACGACCTACGAAGAAAAGTTCAAAAAAAGTGATCTCGAACTGCAAACCCTCCGCCAAGAGAATAAAGAGCTGCGTCAAATCGGCCAGGAATTAGAAAAAATCAAAGAAGAAGCCCGCGCAAATCTTGAGGCTGTCGCGAACCTCAGCCGGGAGAACAATGAGCTTCAAGAAAAGCTAGGCGGAACTCAGCAGGAAATACAGCGGCAGAGGACTTTTCAGGAGGGTCAGCAGGCAGAGCTGGAGCGCTCGCGCAAGGCAGAGACGGCCCTGACACAGCTCAAAAAAGAAAACGAAGGTCTTCAGGCGCAGGTCAAAACGCTGGAAGCACAAAAGCCCCAAGCGCTGGCCGCGCAGGAATCTCTGGAGCGAGAACGCGCTCTGATTCAGGAGCTTCAAGGAAAAATTCAAGCCAGTGCTAAGGAGCATGAGTCGTTGCGCCATGCCGAAGCACAGCAAGGCGCTGAGGTCCAGCAATTGCAGGATGCCCTGGCGTCGGTTCAAAAAGAAGTCTCGGCAAAGATCAAAGAAGTCGATGCGTTGAAGCAAGAAGCCTCGCAAGTCAAGGCGGCTGACCAAAAAAGTAAAGCCGCTGCTGACAAACTCAACGATGAGCTTCAAAAATTTCATTCGGAAATTAATACCACGCAGAGCCGAGAGCAAGAACTGAAAAAAGAACTTGCGCAGGTCAAGGCCTCAGAGCAAAAGAGCAAAACGCAGGCAGAGGAGTTGAGCCAGAAACTTGAAAAACTTCAAAAGCAGCTTCAGGCGGAGGAGAGCACGCAGGCGTTTGCCAAGAAGTTGACCGACGAAAACCAAGCCCTGCGCAAGGAGCTGATGTCTGCCGAATCTCTCAAAAAAGCGTTGGCGGACACCAAGGCCTTGGAACAGAATGGCAAAACGCAGATTGTTGATTTAAGTCAGCAGCTCCAGAAGTTTCAGCAGGAACTTGTGGCAGTTCGAGCAAATCTTGTGGAGGCCGAAAAACTCAAAAATTCCCAGCAGCTTTTGGATCAACCGACGGACAAAGACAGGGAAGAAGAGCTTAGGGAATCAAAAGCAGCCGTGACGGAGCTTGAAAAAGAAATGATTGGGCTTCGGCTGGAGCGGGATGAACTGGAGGAGCGGCTGGACAAAATCCTGGTGGAAAAAGAGAGGCTTGAGAAAGAATCAACCGATGCAAAAGGGGCCCAAAAAAAACAAGCCATGTTAGAA
>JAZDLY010000033.1:0-11840 GCA_043801485.1 Candidatus Omnitrophota bacterium
CTTAAAGCGCAATTTGTTTTTGATGACGCCTTCAGGGCCGATAACCAATGTGTTCTCATAATTGGCACCTTTGCCCATGCCGCTTTTCGTCAGGGCTCCGACTTCCTCTTGAAGGCAAAATGTGCGCGCCGATGCCAGCTCTTTTTCAAAAACTTCGCTGCCGATTTTAAGCTCAAGGTGCTGAGAGCCGATGGCCGGATGGCTATAGCATAAGGTATAAGAAATCTTGAAATCAGAAGACGGCAGAACTACGATGGAAGAATCTTCGTCGGCTGCCCACAGAGGTCTGGCCACCTTAAAGACCTTGCGCTCATGCCCCTGCTCCTGAATGCCGGCGCTCTTCAAGGCCTGGACAAAACCAAGGGGACTGCCGTCCATGCCGGGAACTTCGTCATTGTTGATTTCCACCAAAAGGTTATCGATGCCCAGCCCGGACAAGGCCGCCATCAGATGCTCGACGGTCTGGATCTCCGCTGAATTTATGCTGATGGTTGTCCGTCTTGGATTTTTCTTAAGACTCAAGAGGGAATTGATATCGACCTTCACCAGGGGCTGGCCTTCCAAATCAATCCTTTGAAACATAACCCCCATGTTGGGCCCAAGGGGCTTAAATTTCATTTCAACGGCATGCCCCGTGTGCAAGCCTACGCCTTTGATGGAAATCTCTTTTTTAATAGTCTTCTGCACGTTTGATCATTCCTTTCCCGATAGTGCCTGGATTTTCTTTTTGAGTTCTCGAATTTCCTGGATCAACTCCGGCAGCCTCTGGACGCAGGCATATATTTTTTTGGCCTCTTCATGCGGCCGCGCCGGATAGCCAGACACAACGGTGTTCGGCGGCACAGACTTCGTAACTCCAGCCTGAGCTGCCAACGTGGCGCCGTCGCCGATCGTGATGTGGCCGACGAGACCCGCCTGGCCGGCAATGGTGACGTTGTTGCCGATATGCGTGCTTCCGGAAATCCCGGCCTGCGCGACAATGATGCAATTCTGTCCGATCACCACATTGTGGGCAATCTGCACTAGGTTGTCAATTTTGGTGCCCTTGCCGATCAGAGTTTTGTCGAAACGCGCGCGGTCAATCGTAACATTGGCACCAATCTCCACATCATCCTCGATGACAACCGTACCAACCTGCGGGATCAAACGATAAGCTCCCTCCACCTGCGCATAGCCAAAACCTTCAGAACCAATCACCGTGCCGCTTTGGATGTGCACCCTGTTGCCGACGACCACGCGTTCGCGCACAGACACATTGGCGTACAAAAGGCAGTCGCGGCCGATTTGTGCGCCGTGGCCGATAAAACATCCGGCATAAATAATGGTGTTCTCGCCAATCTGGACCTCGTCTTCAATCACGGCACATGGCCCCACAGCCACATTTTTTCCGATCTTGGCTTTTTTGGAAATGACGGCAGTCTTATGGATCCCACAAGGGTGGTGCAACGGCATCGGAAACATCGCGCTAACCGCCTGGGCAAATGCCAACGAAGGATCTTTTGTCTTGATCACGGCCTTGGCGCCGGCATCGACATCGCGGCCAACGATCACGGCACTTGCCCGTGTCGTGTTCAAAAGCGGCAGGTACCGACGGTTGGCCAAAAAAGTCAAATCTCCCTCCTTGGCCTCTTCGATGCCGCTGACGCCGGATATAACAATTCCGGGATCACCAACTAGTTCTCCGTTGACAATCCCGGCAAGTTCCTTTAATGTTTTGGACATTGGGACGGTGCGGAATTCGAAAAAATCCTTACTTCTTCCCGGCTGGCTTTTTGTAACCGCTGTTGAGCTGATCGATGACGTCCTGCGTCACGTCGGCGTTGGCGACCCCGTACAAAAGAACCCTGTCGTTGAAAATAAAATCATAGTTATTTTTTTGTGCGTAGGCCTGAATCACCTTTTCGATATCCTGCAGAATTTCCTTGAGTTTTTCATCGCGGTTTTTGCGCAGGTCCAGCGCCACCTGCTGGCTCATGGTTTTGAGTTTATTACTTTTCTCATCAAGCTCTCTTTGCTTGGCGGCTTTTTCTTTTTCGCTCAACAGGGACATTTTGTCCTCGATCCCCTTAATTTCAGTCGCCAGCTGATCCAAATCCTTTTCCTTGACGCTCTGAGCTGCAGCCAGTTCATCATCAAAAACCTTTGTCTTTTCGTATTTATCAAACACCTGCGATAAATCAACGTAGGCCGTTTTTCCAGCGGCATAGACGTTCAAAGCCATCCCAAAGACCAAACACAGAACTGCAACTGCAACAACACCTTTCTTAAACATGTGACTCCTCCTTGTTAAATACTCTAAGCGATATTTTTGTTCAGTCCTCGTCATCTACCTAAAATTATTCATAGGAAAATGCCGAGGATTAACTCGGACATTTAAGTTACGTTCGCTTCACTCCGTAACTTAAGTCCTCGTTAAAACCCATGGCTCATGCTAAAATGAAATCTTCCTTCCCTTTCCCTGTCTTCATCTCCGGGCTGTTGATCCAGGGGAATGCCGTAATCCAGTTTGAGAGGGCCAATTGGGGTCTTGATGCGCACACCGAACCCGATGCCCGACGATAATCCTTCGGTCCCAAACGAAGAAACTTCAGACCACACATTCCCCGTATCAAAGAATACGGCACCTTTGATGAATTCCAACAAAGGAAAGGCATATTCGACGTTAAAAATCAACAAAGCTTCGCCACCCAGAGGATCCCCAGTCACGGAATCCACGGGTCCAACGCTACGCTCTTCGTAGCCACGGATGGTGTTGGCACCACCGGCATAGAACCGTTCATAAATAGGCACTTTTTCCTGATTGCCAAACGGCTGGGCAAAACCGACCCTGCCCTGTAGCTGCAAAACTCCCTTGCCGAAGCCGGGAACATAGAGCGTCGCCAAACCGAACATTTTCGTGAAATCTTTATCTCCGCCCAAGCCGCCGCCGGCAAACTCGCTGGAGCCGCTGAGCACATAGCCGCGGGAAGGATTAAAGACGTTGTCCGTGGTGTCCCGGGTCAAGGAAAACTCCAGACTCCTGATCTGGTTTTTGCCCTCTTCGTCCTTTAAATCCTGTGAGGCAGAAACATCGACGTCTTCGATGGTAACTTCCTCGACGCGCAATGTCACTCCGCCTTTGAGATATTCGTTGAATTCTTTGCTCAACCGAAGGTCGCCACCGACACGCGTTTCTCCGTAACCATAGCCCACGTCGCTCTCCTTCTGGTGTTCTGTTTTATACAAATCAAACCCGAAGGAAATCGGCCGGTCAAAAAGCCATGGCTCCGTGAAGCTCAACGAGTAGGTCTGGCGCACGGATCCCATTTCGGCCCGAACCTTTAAGTCCTGGCCGGCGCCGGTGAAAGTCTTCCAGTTTTTCCAATCAAAATTCCTTTGCTCAAGTTCCACAAAACCGACGAACTGATCGATAGAACTGTAGCCGCCTCCAAAACTGACCGATCCGGTTTTGGCCTCCCGGACTTCAACGATCAGATTGCGCTGATTCGGCTCGCTCCCGGGCGAAGTATCGTAATTGACTTCTTCAAAAAACCCTAAGTTATAAAGCCGCTCTTTGCTGCGCTTTAACTTATCGCCGTCGAAGCGCTCTCCGGGCTTGATCCTCATTTCCCGACGGACCACTTTATCCCGCGTCTTCAGGTTGCCCTGAACTTCGATGCGCTCAACGTAGGCCACTTCGTTTTCGGTGATCTGATAGGTGACCTCCACTTTGCCGGTGGTCGCATCCAGGGAAGCCGTTTCTTGGATCCGCACAAAAATATAACCTTTCCCGAAATAAAACCCTTGAATATTGGCAACGTCTTCTTTAAGGGCTTCATAACTGAAGACGCCTCCCTCAAGGCAAGCCTTGAGGCTTTGGCGCACTTCCTGGTCTGAAAATTGTTCGTTGCCGGCCAGGCTGACGCTGCCGACCTTATATTGTTTGCCCTCATCCAAAAGCAGGCGGATATGAATCTGACCCTTGAGATCGTAATCGATGCGATAATCCACCTTGATGTCCAAATAGCCGTTTTTCAGATAAAAAGCCTTGATCCGCTCCAGATCGTCCTGGAACTGATCTTCTTTGAATATGCCTGCGTTGAAAATCCTCGCCCGGCGGGTTTTGATCAAACTCAAAATTCTGCCATCGGAGTAGCGCAAGTTGTTGTCCACAAAGATTCGCCGGATCTTGACTTTTTTGCCTTCGTTGATTTTAAAAGTCACCTTGGCCTTATTTGTTTCCGGGTTGGTGTCGGTGGCCTCTTCAATCTGCACGTCCGGAAGGCCTCTTTTTTCATATTCTTTTTTGAGGCCGGCCAGATCTTCTTTTAAAATCGAAAGATTCAGGTATTGACCGACCTTGGATTTGACTTTCTGCAGCAAAACGCCTCGGCTGATGGTGCGGTTGCCTTCAAAACGAATTTCATCGATCACTGGCCGCTCCTCGACCTCAAAGATGACCTTCAGGCCGTCCTGGAAATCATCCACATGCAGGCTGATGTCAGCGAAGAAACCCGTCTCATACAACCGTTTGATATCGTCGCGGGCTGCCTGAGGGTAATAGGGTTGTCCGATCCTGGTCTTGATCTTGGCCATAATGGTGGGGGCGCTGATGGCCTTGTTGCCGGTCACCTCAACGACCTTGATCAATTTACCGGGAGCAGAAAGTTCCGGGGAAGATTCGTCTTGCTGGGCAAAAGCGAGGGAAATCACGCCAAAAAACAAACAAATATATATGAGACCGCGCACTATTTTTTTCGGCATAATTTTCATTATTATAGAGCAGCTGGAAAACAAAGTCAACAAGCAATCCTAGCCCTCGAGCTCCATCATGGGCGCCAGATCTTCAAAACGAGTGTATTCTTTGATAAAGGTAAGCTTGACCGTGCCGACGGGTCCATTGCGCTGCTTGGCAATGATGGCCTCCGCAATGCCCTTGTTCTGCTCGGTCGGGTTGTAATACTCTTCCCGGATAAGAAGCACCACCACATCCGCGTCCTGCTCGATCGCACCGGATTCCCGCAAGTCGGACAATTGAGGCCGGTGGTCCATTCGGCTTTCCACAGCGCGCGAGAGCTGGCTGATGGCAATGAGCGGAACATTCAACTCGCGGGCCAGGGCCTTGAGCGACCGTGATATTTCGGAAATTTCCTGTTGGCGGCTTTCGATATTTGCCGAACCACGCATGAGCTGAAGATAATCCACGACAATCAACTTGATATCGTGGTGCGACTTCAGGCGTCTGGCCTTGGCGCGCAGCTCCAGGACGGAAATGCTGGGTGTGTCATCGATAAAAATGGGGGCCTCGGACAATTTGCCGGCGGCGGTGGTCAACAGGGGCCAATCCGTATTGGACAAAAACCCCGTGCGCACCTTGTGCGCATCCACCCGCGCGTGAGAACACAGGAACCGCTGGACAAGTTGCTCTTTGGACATCTCCAGGCTGAAAAACGCGACCGGAATCTTCTCAACGACGCTGGCGTGCTCGACCATGTTGATGGCCAAGGCACTCTTGCCCATCGAAGGACGACCCGCCACAATGATCAAGTCCGACGGCTGCAACCCTGCGGTCTTCTCATCAAAGCCACTGTAGCCGGTCGGGATACCGGTGATATGGGCCTTGCGCTGATAAAGGCGGTCAATGGTTTCAATGCTGTCTTTGATGATCTCTTTCATGGACACAAAACTTCCTTCGATCCTTCGATCGGCGATTTCAAAAATCATGCGCTCTGAGGCATCCAAAAGATCATCCACGCCCTCTTCGGTTTCATAGGCGCGCGAGACAATCTGGGTAGCGTTGTTGATGAGCATCCTTAAAATATTCTTTTCTTTGACGATGCGGGCGTAGTGCGCGGCATTGGCCGCCGTGGGAACCGCATTGGTCAGACCCGTCAGGTAGCTGGCACCCCCAACTTGCTGGAGACAATTGTCATTTTTAAGTTTTTCGACAAGGGTAATAAGATCCACACCCTTGCGATGATCGTAGAGCTCGATTAAGCTCGAAAAAATCTTTTGATGGGCTTCCTTATAGAATGCGTTTTCGTCGATGAGCTCAAGGACTGTGGGGATCGCCGATTCTTCCAAAAGCATGGACCCTAAAACAGCCAACTCGGCCTCGATATTCTGTGGCGGAACCCGCTCCAAAGACGAGCCCGCAGAAGCATTCTTTTCTGTGCGATTTTTTGGCCTTTTCATTGCCTTATTTTTTGACAACCCAGACCTTGAGCTTGGCGCTCACGTCGAAACACAGCCGAATCTCCAGATCATAAATCCCCAGATTTTTGATGGGCTGTTCCAACACGATACATTTTTTATCCAGATCCACACCTTCGGCACTAAGCGCTTTGACGATGTCGTTGACCGTCAGACTCCCGTAAAGCTCTTCGGCTTCGTTGACCTCCACGGCCATCGTCAAAGAAAGGGTGGATAATTTTTCGGACAGATCTTGAGCTTTCTTTTTTTCCAAAAGTTGCCGGTTTTCTTTTTTCTTTTTTTCGGATTCAATTTGTTTTAAATTCTGATCGGTGGCCAGAAGGGCGAGATTACGCGGCAGGAGAAAATTGTGGGCAAAGCCGTCCTTGACCTGCCGCACGTCACCGCTCTTGCCCAAGCCGGGGACATCGTCTCTCAAAATTACTTTTTTTGTCATGAAGATCCTCCATTCATCCCACCAGGCGCAAACCCACAGGATGTTATTTTTTCAAATAGGGAAGAAGTGCGATGAATCTCGCTTTTTTGATCGCTTCTTCAACCTTGCGCTGATGCCGGGCGCACGTGCCCGTGATGCGGCGCGATAAAATCTTGCCGCGCTCGCTGACCAGACGTTCCAGTCTTCTGAAATCCTTATAATCGATGTCATCGGTTTTCTCTTCACAAAAACGGCATATCTTTTTGCGCAGCCGGCCGCTCAACACATCGTCCTTTTTCTCGCGCCTTCCCCTTCCCATCGGTTTTCGGCCGCCGAAACTCTTTGTTTTACGGCCGCCGCCTAAACTCTTTCGCTGTTCCATGTTGGGTTAGCCTCCTCATAAACTTGCATTAATTTTGGGATTTCGCTTAACTTGAATTTTCTGCGCCTTCGTCGCCCCAGGAAACATCATCGATATCCGAGCCCAGGGTCGGGGTTTCCGTCTTTTCCTCCGGGGCACCTGCGGCCTCTTGAACGGAGGCGCCCGTATCTTTTCCTTTCCCGGACGGCGCGCCAAGGAATTGAACGCGTTCCGCACGGATTTCAATCACATTTCTCTTTTTGCCGTCGGCTCCATCCCAGGAACGCGACTGAAGCCTGCCCTCCACAAAAAGGGAGCTGCCTTTGTGCAAATACTGATTGCAGACCTCTGCCTGTTTGTCCCAGGCCACGACGGTCAGAAAACACGCCTCCTGCTTCATTTCACCACTCTTGTCCTTGAACCGGCGATTCACAGCCATCCTTAAGTTAACAACGGCCGTACCCGACGGCGTATAACGCAATTCAGGATCGCGTGTAAGATTCCCGATCACCAACACCTTGTTTAAATTTGCCATAAAGACACCTCTTTTGGATAAAACGCGTTAAGCTTTTTTCTTCTCGTCACACCGCAAAATGATAAATCTTAAGATGCTTTCGTTCATGTGGTACTGATGGCGAACAGCCTGGATGACCAAAGGATCGCTGGTGAAATGAACCAAATAATACATCCCTTCTTTAAATCTCGTCTGGCCGCCGAGGGGAAATAGGTCATAGGCCAACTTTCGACGCTCGGCCCAAATCTCATCGTGGGTCACCGTGCCCTGCTGTTTTGCGATCTGATCCTTGATGGCCCTCATCGCCGCCGTCCTATCCGTTTCATTCAAATCAGGCTTGATAATAAACATCGCTTCATACTTATTCATGTTTTTGGAGTCTCCTCTCCTTTGGTTTTTTTGTTGAAATGATTCATGCACGCGTGGACGCCTTCGGCGATCCAGGTCTCCATCGCGGCGGTCGTCTTTTTGAACACGTCTTTTAAAACCGCACGCTCTTGTCGGCAAAACGGGGAAAGCACGTAATCGGCAAGATCGCCTGCAAGCGTCTTTCGCCCGATGCCGATGCGCAAACGCGCGATGTCTTTAGTCTTCAATTGCTCAACCACTGAGGCCAGCCCCTTATGCCCTCCGTCGCTACCTTTGGGCTTAATCCGCAAAACACCCAGCGGCAGGGCCACGTCATCGCAGACGATCAAAATGTGGTCAGGATCCAGGCGGCGCGCCTTGGCCAGAGCCCGCAGAGCTTCTCCCGAACAGTTCATGAAGGTTTGCGGAAGAGCCAACCAAACCCGCCGGCCTCCCACTTCGCCCTGCGCCACCAAACTTTTCAAAAAACGGTTGTGCCTGAAGGCACATCGGTTCTTACGGGCAAAACTTTCCACCGCCAAAAAACCCACGTTGTGACGCGTTGACCTGTAGCGAAGGCCCGGATTGCCCAACCCAACGATCAAAAGATCACTTTGCTTTGGATTCACCTTTGGCTTCTTCTTCCTCTTCAGCCGGCTTCTTTTCTTTTTTGATGACCTCTGGCTCTGCGCTTGCAGCCGCTTGGCTCTCTGCCGCGACTTCTTCGGCCGCAGGAATTTCTTCTTTATGCGGCGCCGCGCAATGGAAAACAGTCGCCTCCGCATCCTGCTTGAGCTCAACGTCGGCAGGCAACGTCAAGTCCTTGACGTAAATCGTATCGCCGATTTTCATGGCCGAAACATCCATATCCAATTTTTCAGGAATCTGGGTGGGCAGACATTCGATTTCCAGCTCCCAGAGAATTTGCTCAAGTGTGCCGCCCTCCTGCTTGACGCCGACAGGCTCGCCATGCGCACGAATCGGCACCTTGACCTCAATTCGTTTGGTGAGCGAAATCTCGTTAAAATCCATGTGGAGGATCTCATCGCGCACCGGGTGCTGCTGAAATTCTTTGATCAAGACAGATCTCTCTTGAGCCTTTTTCTGGCCGGCGGCAGAAATCTTGAGAGTGATGATCATGTTCTCGCCACCATGATGAGCGTGCAAAAATTTCAACAAACGTCCCCGCTCGATCTTCAGCGACAGAGTCTCTTTGCCCTCGCCGTAGACGACACACGGCACAAATCCATTTTTGCGCAAGAGGTGACTCTTGCCCAACTCTTCTTTATCGCGAACCATTGCCTCTAAATAAATTGCTTCCATAAACCACTCCTCCGCATCTTTTTCTTATCTATCCCGATGCCTTATCGCTTCGCAGATTCGAAATATCTTGCTGCGAGAATCTGCTCGCAGGCACGGGACTCAATCCTCGCTCGCTCCGCTCGCAAGGACTTCGCTAGATGCGCCTTTGGCGCACAGCAAAATGCTTGATTCGGCCATGCAACTTACGTTCGCTAAACGCTCCGTAAGTTGTGGCCTCATTTAGTCAAACAAACAGCTGATGGATTCCTCGTTGTGAATCCGCTTGATGGCATCCGCCAGCAAGGGTGCGACCGACAACACTTTGATCTTGGGATGTCTTTTGTGATTGGGCAGAGGAATGGTGTCTGAGATCACCAGCTGCTCAAGGATGGATTGTTCGATATTGGCGACGGCATTACCGGACAAAACGCCGTGCACCACCGTAGCATAAATCTTTTTAACGCCGGCCTTCTTCAAGGCAGAAACCGCCTCCAACAACGATCCGCCCGTGGCAATCAGGTCATCCACGAGGATCGCATTCCTGCCCTTGACCTCTCCCATGATGTTCATGACTTCTGCTTTTTCCGGAGAAACGCGGCGCTTGTCCACAATGGCCAACGGCGCACCGAGTCGCTTGGCATACGCGCGTGCGGTTTTGATGCCGCCGACATCCGGCGAAACAATCACGGGGTCTTCAATTTTCAACTTTTCGATATATTCAACAAAAACATTAACGGCAAAAAGATGATCCAGGGGGATATCAAAAAATCCCTGGATCTGTCCGGCATGCAGATCCATGGTCAAGATCCTGTTGGCGCCGGCAACCGTCAAAAGGTTGGCCACAAGTTTTGCGGTGATCGGCACATGCGGCTGGTCTTTACGGTCCTGACGGGCATAACCGAAATAAGGGATAACCGCCGTGATCCGGCCCGCCGAGGCGCGCTTTAAGGCGTCGATCATGATCAACAATTCCATCAAATTTTCATTGGGGGACGGACACGTGGGCTGGATGATAAACACATCTTTGCCGCGCGCATTGTCTTCGATTTTCACGCGGATCTCGCCTTCACTGAGGCGCCCCACCATCATGGACCCAATTTTTTTCCCCAATACCTTGCAGATATCTTCGGCCAACGCCGGATTGGCATTCCCCGTAAAAATTACTAGTTTATTCATGACTAACCTCGCTTCTTGGATGGCTTCAATTCTCTCGCCGGAACACCGACCACGATGCCCCTGTCCGGCACATGATGATTTTTTGTCACAACGCTCCCGGCCCCCACCACAGCCCCCTTGCCGATCACCACCGGCGCGATCAACACAGCGTCAGAGCCGATAAAGGCCCTGTCCTTAATCACGGTTTTATTTTTCTTCTTGCCGTCGTAATTGGCCACCACGGTCCCGGCGCCGATGTTGACGTTCTTTCCAACCACAGCGTCGCCCACATAGCCGAGATGGTGCATGACAGACCCTTGGCCCAAAACCGAATTTTTGACCTCGGCAAAATTCCCGACCGACACACCGTCTTTGAGCACCGTACCCTCACGCAAGTGGCAAAACGGTCCCACGGAACAATTCCTTCCAATGACGACATTCTTTTCGATATAAGAGAACGGCAAAATCTGTGTTCCTGCGTCGATCGTAGCTGTTTGGTCAATAAAGGTCGAGCGCATGTCCTCGATCTGCACGCCGTTCTCGATGCGCGACTCAAGCTGTCTCTGGCGCAGGATCTCCTGGGCCTCGTGGAGCTGCATCTGAGAATTAACACCCAGCACTTCCCGTGAATCATCGGCCACGCAGGCATCGATCTTTTTGCCCCGCTGGGACATCCAGGCGAAAACATCCGTCAGGTAAAATTCATTGCTTTGATTCAGGGGCCGAACATGCTCCAGGGCCTCGGCAAGCCCAAGCCTGCGAAAACAATACATGCCGGTGTTGATTTCCTTAATGGCTTTCTGATGGGTGGTCGCGTCCTTGTCTTCGATGATACCGATCAATTTTCCGGATTCGTTTCTCAGGATACGACCGTAACCTTTGGGATTTTCCAAAAACGTCGTCAGGACCGTGCAAGAGGCATTTTTCTCGATATGAGATTGGTAAAGCGCGCGGATCGTCGCCTCCGTGATCAAGGGCGTGTCCCCGTAAAGAACAATCACGTCCTTTGCGCTGCTGGGGATTTTGTCTTTGGCGGCTTTGATCGCATCCGCCGTGCCTCGCGGCTCTCTCTGAACCGCCACAAGCACCCCTTTACCCAAGACGTCCTTAACCTGGGGCCAGCGACGACCGACTACCACCACCAGTTTTTTGGCAGACACTTTTTTTGCAGCCTCGACCACGTGGGCGACCATCGGCTTGCCGCAAAGCTCGTGCAAAACCTTCGGCAAAGACGTTTTCATGCGCTTGCCTTCCCCCGCCGCCAAAATCACGATACAAAAGTTAGACATCTATCTGATCCCTCTCAATTTCCTGAGGTAAACTTTTTGCTTTCTTGGTAAAACACCAGTGAGGAATTTTTGCACCTGATATAACCACTCTAATTTTTTCTGGGAGAGATACTCATATAATATCGCAATTTCTCTTCCTGGTTTTCCCATTTTAAATCAAGCTTACATCTTTTTTGTAATTTTTTAAATTTTTCATCTTCAGAAATATAAGTCATAACATCAATATCCAAAGCATCTTTTTGAGACGAAGCCGAAAATTGGCTG
>JAZDLY010000039.1:0-18678 GCA_043801485.1 Candidatus Omnitrophota bacterium
ATTGCTTAAACGAAACAAACTCCTTACCATTGACTTTAGTAATTATTTCGTATCCACGGTCATGATAACCGATGTTAATCTCATCTGGAAGGACTTCTAAAAGAACAACAATCTCTTCTTTTCGTTTCTCGTTCAAGCTACTTAAACCCGCAGTATAATAAATAAAAGACAGGGGTGGTAAATTATCCTTATCGCCCAACGAGCTGATTAAATCCGTGCTTAATACCGTAAAAATAAAACCCCCATAAATACAAAACGACGGTTTTTCGGAATGATTAGCAATCTTCACCAAATTCCAAACAGGTTTTAGCGGAACCTTTACAATGATTACCTTACCTTCACGCTGGATTTTCAACACAGCTGTTTCACCGATCTTTTGCATATTAATGAGGTGTACCATATCTAAGCGTTCATTATTCCTAAAGGCAAATGTGCCGTCGTCACTGATCGCAACCCCATTGACCTCAAAAATTATATCGCCCTCTTTCAAAAAACCATCCGCTGAAGAAAACGGCAGTATGCTGCACACTAAGACTCCTCCCGTATTATTTGCAACACCATAATACTTACGTAGGGCTTTGTTCTCGGTATTACTAAGAAAGATTCCCAGATATGGAAAACCTGCATATTGTCCACCTTCCGAATCCTTCAAAAAATGATTAATAATAGGCGTAGGGATTATATAACCGATATTCTGGCTAGAAAATATTCCCTGCATCACGATCCCCACGATCTTGCCGTTATTGATTGCCGGCCCGCCACTATTACCGGGGTTAATTGCAGCATCAATCTGCACTCCCAATAAACTCTGAGTGCTATTGACGTAACCAATGTTTTCTATACGCGAGACCACACCCTGGGTAATGGAAAGTTTGTCACCTCCCATCGGAAAACCGATTACGGTAACCGTATCCTGAAGATTAGGCAACTCTCCGATCTCTAAAGGCGAAACCCCATCAAAAAATTCAGGATCTTCCACTTTCAAGATTGCCAAATCACAATCATTTCCGACCGTCTCAACCTTGGCAGTATACTTTTTTTGGCTAGATTCCCTACGTACTTGTATAAAAGTATTCTGGTTCACTATATGAGCATTGGTCAAAATACGATTGCCCTGAATAATACATCCGGAGCCAGTTATTTCTTGAACACCCATAGATTGCCAAGGATTTTTGTAATCAATGGTGTTCCTGGTTGCAAAAATCTTAACTACGGAATCAGTTTTAAAATCCGCCGCAGAGGCTGAGACTAATAAAACCTTAGCGAAGAAAAACATAAGACCGAAGATTATCAATCCATCTCTTACGATTACCCGCTTAATCTTATTCTTATCCATTACACCTCCAAATCTTATGTTCCAGTTTAATCTAAATTTATCTATTGTCGGCAATGAGCTTTTTTCTGTAACCTTCTTTCTTTGTTTCTCGCTCATCACAAACATATCATCTGAAAAGCAAAAAACCTCCGCAGTCTTTCCACAACGAAGGTTTTTATTATTTTAGAGTGGCGGATTTACCCCTTCAGAACTGCACCACTGTTTGATTTCCAAGTTCAATATAGTCTCAAGAAACCTCTTTGTCAATGCTATTCATTAATTATGGAAATAGAACCATTTCTTATTATTCTGTAGCTTTATTTAGTTCTATGTAGAGAAAGGAAACGGTGGCTCAGGAATTTCTTTGCTGGATAGATATACGTCCAGGTTAGGCAATGTATCATAAAACATAAAGCATACGTCATCGGGGAGACGACGACTGCGATATTTTACACCATGGATCCGTTTTTCTTGTATCCTGCGATTCAAAGCGAGATTCTCTCTACCAACACACCTACCATCAACGCTCTTACGGAGTTCAAAATCCGTCCTCTCCTCAAAGAAGCCATCTGGACCGATCAACTAGCCAAGTGGCAAACATTAATCGCTGATAACCGCTAATTAGCGCCTGCCTAAAAACAGAGATAAACATCTCTATTCCCCAGTTTCTCGCCTATCGTCCGATCAAAATTGCTGATATATCGCCGAATTATTGCGACACTAACTTCGAGAAACTAATCGCCAATTCCGAGATAAAGAGATAGTTAGTCGAGATTTATTCGGCTTATTTTTACAAAAAAGATAATGCCCTAGACCCTTCCCTTATTTGAAATGGGGAAGGTCTGCACTTTCTGTGCTAACTCTTTGACACGTCAAAGCATAAAAAAAGCCCCAGCTAGTATTCCTAGTCAGGGCTTTTCTTATCTCTCTATGTGGATTCCGAGAGATTGTAATGGTTGCGGGGCTCCGATTCAAGCACCTTGATGTACGCCGAAGGCGCATCTAGCGCAGTCCTTGCGAGCGGAGCGAGCGAGGATCAAGGAGGCCAGCCATCTGGCCGACGCAGTCCCGCCGTTCTTTGGCGGGAGAACGGAACCCGAAAGGAGCCCAATCCTCTCAAGTATACACTGAGGTAGTTGTCCTACAGACTCACCTGACGGTGAGTCCATAGGACAAATCAAAAAGCCGCCTTTCGGCGGCTTTTTGATTTGGTTGCGGGGCTCCGATTTGAACGGAGGACCTCAAGGTTATGCTTTACTACTCCAGCTTTCGCTGGCCCGCCACGAAGCATGGCGGGTTTGTAGTCTGGACTATCCCTTATCCCTCCTCAAAGGAGGGATCCTGCCAACTAGTCTCTACACCTTCCCCTGCTGCTTCGCTTTGCGAAGCAAAGCGACAAGGGCTTGGCTCGGTATTGCCTTGACGTTTCCGTCGAGGGTTTCACCGAATTTGACAGGTTTTCCATCAGCCGTTACCGACTGAGGGACCCATGAATTGAGCCTTGCGAGCTACCAGGCTGCTCCACCCCGCGATATATAAAGAACAATCGTGCCTAAGTTTAGCGCTTGCTGTCTGCCGGAGGCTGTGGTTCGCCTTCGGTCACAATCTTTAAAACCGTCTCGCCCTTTTTCACAACGCCCATCTTGTCCCTGGCCACTACCTCTAAATAGGCCTGATTGTTCTGCATCAGGGCGATGCGCTTTTCCAGAGCGTCGTTTTCTTTCTGGATCTTCTGGATCTGTTCTTCAACTTCAACGAGCCTTGTTTTCAGCTCTTGCAGTCTAACATACCCCGGCAAAAATACAAGGAACAGTATTCCTATGATAATAAAAAACTTGAACTTTTTCAACATATATTTAAATGAGCAGACGGCTTACGGAGCTTTCCGACGTAAGCCGTAGGCCGTCAGGCCGTCTGCGAATTTCCGCCGTAGGCGGATCCGCCTTCGGCGGAAATCCTTGACCCTTACAAATATATCCTTGAAGGTTGGTGTCAAGGATATCAGACCCGGCCAAACACCTTCGGCCAGAGCGTCCCGGCATAAACAGCATCTTTACCCAGGGCTTCCTCAATGCGCAAGAGCTCATTGTATTTGGCAACCCTGTCTGTGCGCGACAATGAGCCTGTCTTGATCTGCCCCACGCCCGTGGCCACAGCCAGATGGGCGATTGTAGTGTCTTCTGTCTCCCCTGAACGATGGGAGATCACAGCCGAATAGCCGTTGTCCCCGGCCAGATCAATGCAATCCAGCGTCTCGCTGAGCGAGCCGATCTGGTTAACTTTGATCAAAATCGAGTTTGCGACCTTTTGATCAATGCCCTGCTGGAGCCTTTTGGTATTAGTCACAAATAAGTCATCCCCTACCAGCTGAATCGTGGCCCCGAGCGTTTTGGTCAGCTCCTTCCAGCCGTCCCAATCGTCTTCGGCAAGCCCGTCTTCGATGGAAACAATAGGGTATTTCTTAACCAGGTCCGCATAAAGGCCAATGAGCTCAGACGCTTGCTTAACCTCTCCTTCAATGGTGTATTGGCCGTCTTTATAAAAAGAGCTGGAAGCCACATCCAGGGCCAGATAAATGTCTTTGCCCGGTTTGTAGCCGGCTTTTGCGATTGCCTCGATAATCAGCGCTAAAGCTTCTTCATTGGATTCCAAATTCGGCGCAAATCCCCCTTCATCCCCGACGGAAGTCGAAAGTTTCTTTGATTTCAGGATCGATTTTAAATGATGAAATGTTTCCGTGGCAGCGCGCAGCGCCTCCCGGAACGTCGGCAGACCGATGGGCATGATCATGAATTCCTGAAAATCAACGTTGTTGTCCGCATGAAGCCCGCCGTTGAGAATGTTCATCTGGGGGATCGGCAGTGTCTTGGCATTCTTGCCGCCAAGATATTTATACAAAGCTTTGTTTTCCGCCAAGGCCTGGGCTTTGGCCGCAGCCATGGACACAGCCAAAATGGCATTGGCGCCCAGATTGGACTTGTTCTCTGTTCCGTCAATCTTAAACATAACCTTATCTAGGTCTAAAAAATTCGGCTCTAAGCCTTTTATCTTAGGAGCGATTGCATTCCTGATATTGCCGACAGCTTTAAGCACACCGCGGCCGAGGTAGCGCGTTTTGTCGCCATCCCTGAGCTCCAAAGCTTCATGTTCTCCGGTCGAAGCCCCTGAAGGCACAATGGCGCGACCTATCATTCCGTTATCCAAAATAACATCAGCCTCGACGGTTGGATTCCCCCTTGAATCCAAAACTTCCCGCGCACAAACATCCTTGATCACTGGCATAACTCCTCCTTCAATGAGCAGACACTTTATGGAGTCCAGCCGAAAATTTTATAGGACAACATAAAGTGTAGCCCGATGTCGTTTTAATTTTCAGCGTCTGCGAATTGAACCCTTGACATCTACTTCAAAAATTTATTCAAGGTAAATGTCAAGGGTCAA
Organism: Candidatus Omnitrophota bacterium; assembly: GCA_043801485.1. Lineage (GTDB taxonomy): Bacteria > Omnitrophota > Gorgyraeia > Velamenicoccales > Velamenicoccaceae > JAZDLY01. The sequence continues at coordinate 4,757 of JAZDLY010000039.1, forward strand.
ATTCGAACAGCCATTTATGTTTACTTCGTTCCATAAATGTCGTCCTCATTTGAGGTTCCAAGATTATCACATTCGCCTGGTATCGTCAAGGGGATTCGGCCGCAACGTTCTGTCTCACATTGCTTTGACAAGCCTGGCCTTTTATGTTATCCTCATTTCATCATGAGACTTCCGAACATGAAATTCAATAAATTCAGTCACAAAAGGGTCCTTGCCTTCCTCAAAGACCACTGGATTCTGGTCACCAGCTTCTTTGTGGCTGTTGTTTTAGTCGTCCTTTCCATCATCGGCTTTATGGGCATGGAGTCATTTTATCGCAAGATGCAACTGGCCCAGCTGCCCCTGCAGTTTTTGCTCTACATCGTCGGCTCCGTGATTGCGGCCCTGGTCTACGTGACATTTTTGTTCGGCCGGTTCGGTAGCATGGACAAAAAGCAGGTCAAGAGCTCAAAAATCAACGTCAAGTTTTCCGATGTCCTGGGCATCGATGAATCAAAGGATGAAGCCTTCGAAGTCGTCAATCTCTTGAAGGACCATTCGGCGGTGCGCAAAATCGGCGGCAGAATCATCAAGGGCATTCTCATGGTCGGTCCGCCGGGGTGCGGCAAGACGTATTTGGCCAAAGCCATCGCGACCGAGGCCGGCCTGCCTTTCCTGTCGTTATCCGCCAGCGAGTTCGTCGAGATCTTCGTCGGAGTCGGTGCCAGACGCGTGCGCAAACTTTTCAAGCAGGCCCGCCGCTTAGCCTATGCCAGCGGCGGAGCCATTGTTTTTATCGATGAGGTCGATGCCATCGGCCGAACGCGCACATTTAGTTTTATGAGCGGCCAGGAAACCAACTCCACCTTGAACCAGCTCCTGGTCGAAATGGACGGCCTGCAGGATGAAAAAGAAAATGTTGTGGTCATCGGCGCCACAAACTCTCCGGAAGACATACTCGATCCGGCGCTGCTGCGCCCGGGGCGTTTTGACCGAAAGATCTACATCGACAGGCCTAACCTAAAAGGCCGCGAGGACCTTTTTAAATTTTATTTGCAAAAGGTCCGATACGATCCTCAGATCGATGTCGGCCGCCTGGCCCGCAAGGCCGTTTACAAAACACCTGCGGAAATCGAATGCATCATCAAAGAGGCCTCCATCATCTGCCTGCGTGATAAAAGAGAGACTGTTGTCTACAAAGATCTCACCGAGGCCTTGGAAAGAATCGACCTTGGCATCAAACACAGAAAGTTTCTGACCCCTGAAGAGAAAAAACTGGTGGCTTATCATGAAGCCGGACACCTCATCACACTTTACCTTCTTCACCCGACGGACGATGTGTTCAAAGCCTCCATCATCGCCCGCCGCGGCTCTCTGGGCATTGTTCATGGACAGCCACGAGAAGAGATCTTCACGTCTAACCGCGAACGGCTGCTCGCCAATATCAAGGTGTCTCTTTCGGGTTACTTTGCCGAAAAAATAAAATTTAATACCACGTCCAACGGCGTGGCTACGGATTTCAACAGCGCCATGACCCTCGCCCACACCATGGTCTGGAGTTTAGGCATGGACAATAAGCACCTGGGCGACTTCACAGCCATCCCGGAGAACCAACTCTCCGAACAGCTCAAACAGGAACTGAACAACGAAACTCAGCTCATTTTCCAGGAATGTGCCAAAGAGGTCGAAGCACTTCTGCGCAATGAAATAACCCTCCTGGACCGGTTTGCCAAAGAACTCCTGGAAAAAGAAGAGCTGGAATATGACGAAATCGATGCCATTTTTAAACAATACAATAAATCCAAATTTTTTCCGCCGCCGTCTTCCCTGCCATAGCTTCTTGCCGGCAAAACTCCTCTTGCGCTATTTATTATTCGCATGTTGCCTTGGCCTTTTGTCTGCCTGTGATGCTACTTATCCGGCCAGAACGCTCACGCAACAGCTGACCAAGCTGATCAAAGAAGAAGAAAAAATCAGCGCCACGGTGCACATCAGCGGCCAGACCCTATGGATCTATGTGCCTTTGGAAAACCTCGTGGACGAAAAGAACATGACCTGGGACACCGCGGGCCTTGAGAAAATCAACCAGGTCATGGGCATCGTCCATCGCGTCATTCTGAGCACCGATGCCAAACTCAACTTTCTAGCACTTGTGGGGGCCGATGTCAAAAAGTACGGTTTGGAAATAACCGCCATCGAATATATCCCCGACGTGAAAGAAGCGATTCTGGAAAAATTTTCCCGGGGGGAGTTTTTCCGCCGCAGCGTCAAAGACGTAGACTTCAACCCCAATGCGGTCAACGACGTTCTGGGAGAATCCAAGCGTTTTTACAACATTTCCTTTGAGCAATTCCTGAGCCTGCAGATCATCCATCGCGCCAAAACCATCTTTTTGAAAGACAAGGCCCTCCAAAAGCTTTTTGAAATCAAATCGTCTTCCTGGAGCGAAAAGTTCGGCGTCCTTAAAATCGACATCGAATTTTTGCACAAGACCTACGACCTCAGCCAAGAAGAAGCCAAGGTCAAACCTTTGGATTATATGCGCATGATCGCAGCAGAAGTTTTTAAAAACTACGACTTCAAAACCTTCCAGGAGCTGCAGATGACCGACACCTTCTCCTCGGACACCATCAAGATCCTTCCCGGCGACATCAAAAACATCAAAATCAAACTCCCCGAAATCCTCGATTAGAGCCAAGGCCTGGCTTGTCTTCGTTTCTCGCAGACTTACTCAAAGCGCTTTGGGTCGCCGACGAGATCATCCTCGTCCCCCGGGCCCCATTGGGGAACCCTCCCGTGGTTCCCCCGTCACACCAGAGATGTGACGGTTCCCCCTCCGCTACGGGGGCTCGGATGACCATCGTCGGCAACCCCATGAAGTTGAAGGCAAACCCGCATAGCAATCACATTAATCGATGTTTCGTATCATCAAGGTTGCTGGCACTGCAAGCCTCTTGTGGAGCAGACATCAGAAATTTTTTGGCAGATGTCTGCGAGGGGTTACGGCGAGTGAAGTGCGAACGACCGGAGCTATTCTCAGGTCAGCTGTACCACGCGAAGGGTGTGTTCGCGTTACGAACGAGCCGTAAACCGAAGCAGACGGCAAAAAATTTCCGTCTGCGGAACGGGAGGCTTGCGGTGCCACAGAAAACTAGATGGATGGAGTTACTTTGACGTGAAGATGACCTTGCGGCCTCTGACGGACCAGCGACCGGAAAGAATTTTGGCAATAGCTTTGCTGTAGAGCTTGTGTTCCAGCCGATGAATGCGCTTTTCGAGTTTTGCCAAGGACTCCGTGGCGCAAACCTCAAGCGGCTCCTGCATCACAATCGGACCATGATCAACCTTTTCATCCACAAGGTGAACCGTAACACCGGTGACACTGGCGCCATAACGAAAGGCGTCCTGGATGGCATGGGCCCCTTTAAAAGAAGGCAACAGCGCAGGATGGATATTGAGGATTCGATTTTTATATTGCCGGATGAGCGTTGGGCCGACGATGCGCATAAACCCTGAGAGAACCAAAAGATGGACTTTTTCTTTCTTCAGATGTCCGATGATGAATTTTTCATACGCGTCTTTTGTCGCGAATTTTTTCGGATCGGCAAAAAGGGTCTTCACGCCTGCCTTCTTGGCGCGCTTGAGCGCAAAGGCATCGCTCTTGTCGCTGACAACCAAAGCAAGTTTGGCGCGCAGCTCCCCTGAGGCAATGTGATCGAGGATGGCCCGCAGGTTGGAGCCGAATCCGGAAGCAAACACAGCGATATTTTTCACGACGAACCTCTCACCTTGATGACTTTTGTCGGGCAGACCTTCGCACACTCCAGACAACCCGTACACTTAGTATAATCAATGCGAGCCAGGTTGTCTACCACCTGCATGGCTCCATGAGAACAGGCCTTTTCGCACCTGCGGCAGGCAATGCAACCCACGGGACAATTGGCCATCACCACTTTTCCGATATCCCGCGAGGAACAAGCGACATAAATTTTCGCCTTGTCTGTTTCAAAGGGGATCAGCGTATAAAGTTTCTTGGGACAGACGTTCACGCACACGCCGCAGGCCGTGCATTTCTCCTCGATCACCCGGGGATACCCGTCGCCTGTCATCTCGATCGCGTCAAAGGGACACGCCTTGACGCACGTGCCATAGGTCAGGCAACCGTATTTGCACTCTTTCTGACCACCCAGAAGAAGGCTTGCGGCCAAACAATCCTTCATGCCGCCATAGAGAAACTTATCCTTACATCGATTGCCTCCGCAACAGTATAGGCTTGAGACCAATTTTGTTTTTTGCTCAAGGCTCAACCCCAGGAGCTCTGCGATCGTCTTTTTGTTTTCTTCAGCGGCCACAGCGCAGGAATGCAGGTCCAGCTCTCCTGCCATAAGCGCCTGCGCAAACCCCATGCATCCTGCCTTACCGCAGGCGCCGCAATTGGCACCAGGGAGGCTGGCCAAAATCTTCTCAAGCGTTGGGTCCATCGGCACATGGAATTTCTTGGCCGCATAAGCAAGACTCACCCCAAAAAGCACCCCCAGACTCGTCAACGTCAAGATGGACGGCAAAGCGCTGTTCATATTTTAACTCCCAAAAATCCCATAAAGGCCAGACTCATGAGCGAGGCCACAATAAAGGCAATCGGCAGATCGCTCAAAGACTCCGGGATATCCGCCAATTCCAGACGCTCGCGAATGCCGGACATCAGCAACAACACAAACATAAACCCGAGGCCCGCAAAAAGAGCCTGGAGAAGCGAAAACGGCAAACTTGCGGCCACCGGCTTGTTGTTGACAAAGAAATCTTCAACATTCAAAACCGTCACGCCCAGGACGGCGCAGTTGGTCGTGATCAACGGCAAATAAATCCCCAGCGCCTTGTAGAGCGCCGGCGACGTTTTGAGGATCACCATCTCGATAAACTGGACGGATGTTGCGATGACCAGGATGAACATCACGGTGCGCATGTACTCGATGTGAAGCGGAAGAAGCACGTAACGATAAACCAGCCACGTGATCAATCCGGAAGACACCATGACAAAAACGACGGCAAGCCCCATGCTAACCGCAGGCTTGGTCTGTTTGGAAACGCCCAAAAAAGGACACAGTCCCAGAAATTTAAAGAGAATAAAATTATTGATGACGAGATTTCCTATGATGATCGCAAGGATCTTAGCCATCGTATACCTCCAATCAACAGACCTAAAATCAAAAGCGCGCCTGGAGCCAAAGACAAAACCAGGGCAGGCTCAAATGTGTTGGAAATGTTGTAGCCCGCCAGCTTGCCGCTTCCCAGGGTTTCCCGGATCAAAGAAATAATCAAAAGGGCCAGCGTGAAACCAATCCCCATGCCCAAGCCGTCCATCAAGGAAGGCAACACGGGATTTTTTGACGCAAAGGCCTCAGCCCTGCCCATGATGATGCAATTGACCACAATCAAAGGAACAAAAATTCCCAGAGAGCGGTCCAGGGCCGGCGCATAGGCCTTCAAAACCATCTCCACGATCGTCACGAACGACGCGATCACAACAATAAAGCAAGGAATCCGGATCTTGTCGGGAACATGATTTCTCATGGCGGCAATGATCATGTTGGAACAAATCAGGACAAATGTCGCGGCCATGCCCATGCCGATGGCATTGTTGACCGACGTGGACACAGCCAGCGCCGGGCACAACCCCAGCACGATGAAGAAAATGGGATTTTCCCGCCAAATCCCCTTCGTAAATTCATGCCACAACCGCTTCATACAGACTCCGAAACTGATAATAAACTAGATAGGATAAACTGTGCTATGTTTGGTTGGCTTGGTTTTGTTTCGAGCAGGATGTTTGCAGGCCGAGCGGGCATGGTTCCCCCTCGCTTGAATAATCCGGGAGAGCGCGGCCGAAACTCAAGCGAAGACTTTCCTCGCAGGGGAAAGTCGAGCGGTCCTGCGAGAAACGAAGCCAAGCCAAACGAACCATCTGGTTTATTTTCCGTAACCATATCTTTTTTTCTGCACAAACCTATCGATCAAGGGCACCGCGGCGTTCATGATCAAAATCGAATAGCAGACACCTTCCGGATACCCTCCCCATCGCCGGATAACCGCTGTCAACAACCCGCAGCCAATGCCAAAAATCACCTTGCCTGTTTTTGTCACCGGAGATGTCACGTAATCGGTCGCCATGAAAACAGCACCCAGAATAAGACCTCCGGAAAGAACGTGGAACAAAACGTCACCCTTAAAAAAACCATGCGGCGAACCAAAAATCCACATGAATAAACCGACTGCTGAAATAAAGGCAACCGGAATATGCCAGGTAATGATTTTTTTATACAAAAGGTAAAGACCCCCTAAACATAGGGCGAGAACGCAAACCTCGCCCAACGAACCACCCCGGTTTCCTAAAAATAAATCCCAATAATTTAACCCCATGTCCGAAAGACAAGCGACTTTGCCTTCTTTAAGCAAACTCAAAGGTGTGGCCTGTGTGACGGCATCGCAGGCAAACGGCCCGGTGAATGCGGTCATGTATTTAGGCCAGGCAGCCACCAAAAAGGCACGTCCCGCCAGGGCCGGATTAAAGATATTGCGCCCCAGCCCGCCAAAGGCCTGCTTGACAATGGCAATCGCAAAAATACTACCGATAGCCCCTAACCAAAGCGGGGCGCGCGGCGGAAGGTTGTAGGCCAAAAGCAAACCTGTCATGAATGCGCTGCCGTCGGAAATCGTCACCCTTTGGCGCCGCAATTTTTGGATTAGGCCTTCGGCGACCACGGCGCTGGCCACCGAAACCAGGATCAAGCCCAAAGAATACAAACCAAAAATATAGACACCGATGTATCCGGCAGGCAGAAGCACCGCATTGACGGTCCACATAATGCCGGCAATAGACTCTTTTTTCGTCAGGTGCGGCGCCGAAGAAACAAAAAATTTATTGGCCATGGCGGATCTTCTCCATAATCTCTTTGGCTCTTGTTTTGACGGAATCAATGACGGCGCTCGATGAAATGGTGGCTCCCGTAATGGCGTTGACCGCCGAATCCAAGTCATCGATCTTCTTGCCGCTGAACTGCTCCTGGAACCACGGTTGCGGAACCGGTCCGGGCTTGATCTTCCTGATAAAAATATCCCAGAAGGTATCTTTCTGGATAACTTCCGCAATGCGCGTGCCAAGTCCCGGTGTTTCATTTTGTGAAAGGATCTTGATGCGGATGATCTCGCCTTGAGGCGTCATGCCGACCATGGTGACGATTTCGCTGGAATACCCTTTTTGGGATGCCTTGAAGGCGTAGCCGAGGACTTTTTGATCGGAATCCAAGGCTTTGTAATAAACAACATCCTGACTTTCTTGCATGGGCTCGAAACTTTTCGCCTGAGGCAGGACCTCTTTTAAGCTATCCTCTTCTTCGCGCTGTTGCTGGGCGAGAATCTTGGGCCGCGTCACATTGTAAACCACAGACAGAAGCCCTGAGGCTGCCAGACAGATGATGGCCAATGTCGCCGCATACCGAACGTAATTATTTTTTTGCATTTCTGATCCTCTCCCACCACAAAAGATTGGTGGACTCCGCTTTATCGTTTTACACTGCGGATCTTCGCCTTGGCGGTCTTGATGGCCTGGACGATATTGCGCCGACCAGGACACAGATACGCACAAAGACCACATTCAATGCAATCCATGATCCCGTATTCTTGCGCCAGGTCCAGCCGATCGCGGGCAATGGCCATGGAGATCAAGCCCGGGTTCAAACCAATGGGGCAATTTTGGAGGCATTCGCCGCATCGCACACAGAACGATTCTTCCTGCTCTTTGTTTTCAACCTCATCCAAAACAACAATGCCGCTTGTGCCTTTGATCACCGGCCCGTCAAGAGTGTACTGTGCCACCCCCATCATCGGCCCGCCCATGATGATCTTTTTGGGCTCCCGGACTAAAGGCCCGCATTGCTCAATCAGGTCCCTGATGGGCGTTCCCAGACGCACCAGCAGGTTTTTGGGGTTGGCCAAACACGGACCGGCGACTGTCACGACGCGCTCGATCAAAGGCTTGCGCAAATACAGAGCCTCATAGATGGCATAGACTGTCGCCACGTTCTGCACCAGGACACCGATGTCAAAAGGCAGCTTTCCGGACGGTACTTCTTTTTTCAAACAAGACTTGATCACCTGTTTCTCGCCGCCTTGCGGATAAGCTGTCTTCAAAACAATGACATCCCAGTGAAACATGCGGCAGCGCTCCCGCATCACTTTGATGGCATCGGGCTTATTGTCCTCAATGGCGACATAAAAACGTTTTGGCCGGATGACTTTGGCAATGAGCTTGGCACCCTTGATGATTTCATCGGTCTTTTCCACCATCAGGCGGTGATCGGTCGTCAGATAAGGCTCGCACTCAGCGCCGTTGAGGATAAAATGCTCAATGGGCTGGGGCGGAGATAGCTTGATATGGGTAGGGAATGTTGCGCCGCCGAGGCCGACGATGCCGGCTTCGAAAATATTATTTTTCAGCTCCTCAGGGCTCAAGGCATCGACTTCTTGTTCACTGCGGGGCTGCATTTCGCTAACAGCCTCGTCTTTAGCGTCGCTGTCAATAGCAATGGCGCGGCAAAAACCGACAACAGGATGCGGATGGTCAGCAATGGATTTGATTGTTCCGGAAATCGAAGCATGGATGGGCGCAAAAACCCCTTTGTCTGAGGTAGCCAGGCACTGACCTCTTTTGACCGCATCGCCGGCCTTGACATTCAGGATGTCGAGTGTTTTGCCAAGATGTTGCAGGAGCGGAAGGAAAACTTTAGAGGGAAGTGCAGCCTGCTGGATGGCTTTGCGTTCCGTGAGTTCTTTATGCTCTTCTAACCTGACCATGGGCTTTTACTGTTCCTATCATTCCAATCGCAACGAGCAAGAAACTGATGAACAAAAGTATTCTGGAAGGGCCGATGCGGTCTGCCAGGGGTGCTGAGACAAGCATGGCCAAAAGAAAAGCCAGGTGCACCACCACCTCCAGAGAGCTGAACACTTTGCCGCGCATGGAATTGTCGGTCAATTCCTGAACAAGGGTGTTGGCGACGACCATGATGGGCGAGATCGCCAAACCCAACACGCAGGCAACCGCCAGACCCGCAAAAAGATGCGATATGTTCAAAACAACAAAAACGAAAGATGACAATGCAACCCCTCCCCCAAGAATACAAGCAAAAACTGTCTTGAGGCCAGAGGCGCGGTTCCCGAAGCGTCCGTAGAGAAGACTGCCCAAAAACAAACCAATGCCAAGGGCTACGGCAAACAGACCAATGTCTTTGGTGACGGATGCATACACCTGTTGGATGAAAACGATGGACACCACATAAATTGAACCCAGGGCAACCCACAGAAGAAACAGCGTCCCAAAACAGGACCTGAGCTGACGGTGATTTTTCAAGAAAATAAGGGCATCCCTGATTTCGCCGGCAACGGACTTACGGATCACCTCTGCGATTTCTTTGCCCACTTTCAACAGGCGTTCTTTTTTTAATTCCCTCATGGCCTTTGTGCTGAGGAAAAAAATCATGAGGCCGGAAACCAGGAAGCTGATGCCGTCGATCACAAACCCGCCTTCAGCGCCCACCATGCTGACCAATATTCCCCCCAACCCCAGCCCGAACATGGCAGCCACCATGCCCGTGGTGTTCACCAGAGAATTTGCCAGAAGCAAATCATCCACCTTGACCAGCTCCGGGATGATAGACATTTTGGCCGGGACATAAAAACGGCCTATGGAAAAAACCAGAAAAACAACCGCATAGATGGGCCAAAGAGAAGCTTGTTTCATCAGCCAAAGCGGAATGAGCAAAACAAGCGTGCCGCGCAAAAGATCGCAGACAACCATGGTGCGCCGGCGGTCCCACCGGTCCACATACACGCCCGCAATAGGACCGATCAAAAACACGGGCAGGATCGTAAACGCCATCAGCTTGGCAATCTGGGTAGTTGATCCGGGCGCAAAGCGATAAATAAGCGCAATCAAGGCCATCTGATCGAGCCTGTCGCCAAACTGAGAGATGGTCTGACCCAGCCAGAGGAGGGAAAAGTTGCGGTTCCTGATAATATCTCGGAATCGAGCCATAAGAAAGTGAATCACCACCGACTAAAGTCGGTGGCTTGAATCCCGATGCCTAACCGCTTCGCAGAGTTCGGAAACTTTGCAATGGAACTCTGCTCGCAGGCACGGGATGTCCCGCTTGCGCGGGATTTCGCTAGAGCACCAACATAAGAATGCTCAAATTCGGGCAGATGACTTACGTCGAAACCGATGTAAGTCATGCCCTCGTTTAATTAAGCCGATGGGGGGACTCGAACCCTCGACCCGCGCTTTACGAAAGCGCTGCTCTACCAACTGAGCTACATCGGCATTTGAGCGTAAATTATAGCAGAATCCCCCACCCAACTCAAGCACCTAAATGTGCGCCGAAGGCGCATCAAGCGAATTGAGATCCTTAATACAATTCCAGCGAAATCCCGTGACAATGGGAGTCCTTGTGAGTGTCAGCGAACAAGGGCAAGTACCTAAATATGCATTGCAACCCTCCCGTTCCGCAGACTGAATTTTTTTGCCGTTGACATCGGTTTACGGCTCGTTCGTAAACGCGAACACTGCCGTCGTGGGGTACAGCTGACCTGGAAATAGCTTCCGGCCGTTCGCACGTCACTCGCCGTAACCCCTTGTCAACGTTTGCCAAAAAAATTCTCATGTCTGCTCCACAGGAGGCTTGCAGTGCCCATTTAGCTCAAAATAATTGCCTTGGTTTGATCTCAAGCCCTGCTGGCAACGGGTGACCCAGAGGTGGGGACCCTATTTGGACAAATGGGGTGCCGCAGGGGCAGGACCCGTTGCCAGCAGGTCAACGTGAGACAAGCTAATCTAGCTGTCTTGGTTGAGGCAGGATGCTCCCCAGAAAGAATATCGCGGCATAAATCGCCAGAACAACAACCAAAGGAATCGGCCGGAATTTCCAATAGGCAAAAGGCATTCCGGAGAAGATGAAATTGATTTTTACCAGGGCATAGACCAAAAGGTTCGTCGCCAGGCCGATCGAAGGTGCCACAAACGGCAGCACGATAGCGACAAAAACCAGGCAAAACCCGGCCATCATGACCAGCATGGCCAAAGGAACAACCAGCATGTTGGCCAAAACAGCAACCCATGAAACCGACCCAAACACACGAGCCATCAAAGGTGCCGTCCCCAGCCAGGCGCTGAAAGTTACACAAAAACAGACTACCCCGAAAGAAAAAGAATGGTATTTCAGCAAACTCTCCGGAAAGAGAGTTTTGACTTTAGGCGCCAGCCACACGATGAAAAACACGCTGCAAAAAGACAACTGAAAACCGACGGCAAACAATTGGGTCGGATCAAAAATCAAAATAAACAATGCGGCCGCTGCCAGCGCGTTATAAAAATGAGGTTTGCGCTGAACAAGAAACCCGGACAAAAACAGGGTTGACATGACCGTAGCTCGCAGCACGGGATTTGAGGCCCCGGTCAAAAGACAATAACCAATCAACAAACCGATGCACAACCAAAAACGAGCTTTTCGCGGGAAACGAAGCACTTTTAATAATATGAGCAAAAGCGCAGCCACCAATGCCGTGTGCGCTCCGCTAACCACCATGATGTGCCATGTCCCGGCGCGGATCATGCTGTCCTTAACATGTCCGGGCACGCCATCTCTCTCTCCAAACAACATTGCAGCCAGAAGCTTGCCCTCCTCGGCTCCAACATGGGGCCTGATCGCATCTTTGAGCTTCTGCTTGAATGAAAGGATCAGACCTATCCCCTCGGAAGGCAAAACAACAAAAGGATCCTTGCCTTTAGCGCTCATGACAGCATCCACCCCATTTGACCAAAATCCTCTGTAAGGCCGGTACAAAAGACCGCCGACGAGAACTTGGTCACCCTGCCAAATGTTGGGTTGACCGCGAAAACGCACGAGGATACGTCCGCAGGCAGGACATTGATCATTTTCTTTGCCTATCTGCTTAACTTCTAAAAAGGCACGCCCCTGATCGCCATGAAAAACAGGATTGCTGAGGACTCTTCCCCGAAGCACGACCGCCTGCTTTCCTCTGGAAAGAACCCATGCGAGAGAACAACCGGGAATCATTTGAGCGCGATACAAATTCAACACACCCAGCAGAAATGCCAGGATGAAAATCAAAATCGTTGCCAGTGTTTTTTTCTTGATAAAGACGACACTCAGCAATAAAGCGCCTGTCGCGACCGCAGCGATCAACCTCCACGGCAGATGCACAATGCGTCCAAGGACAATGCCCAGACAAAAACAAAGACACCACGCCACCAACGGCGGAACCTGGGACCATGATGCGCGAAGTTGCAATCTCATCATATTTTTAGTGTGATGGATTTTTCTGGCAACGGGTGACCCGAAGGCGGGGACCCTATTTGTCCGAACGCCAGGAGCGACCGAGCGGAGCTCTGCGCAGCGAGGAAGTCCCTGGAGCGAGCGGATGCGAGCGCAAGGGAGTCCCACGGGGGGATGGGTGGCGCTTTGGACAAATGGGGTGCCGCAGGGGCAGTGGTTCGACTGCGCTCACCATACCTTCGAACCATCCTGAGCGAAGTCGAAGGAGACCCGTTGCCAATAAATCTGCTTTCAGTTAAATGACGGAGAAGCTACTAGCGGGAAAGAAAGCCGCCGGAGGCGGCCCTTAAAGGGTGAGTTACTTCTCTTCTTGCGCGGCGATGCGCAGGCGCTCAACGCCCAGGCCGTTCAAAACATCCAGCACGGCCACAACATTTTTAAAAGCGACAAGACGGTCGATTTCCACAACCACGGTCAAGGCCGGATACGCTTTCACCAAAATACCAAGCTGCTCTTCTAATTCCCGGCTGGTCACCAGCTCCCCTTCCAGATAGACCGGCCCTTCGCTGGAAAGTGTCAAGTGGACTGTTTCTGTCTTGCCCTGGGGAGAGGTCACGTGTTTTGCGCTGGGGAGATTGACCTTGATGTGCTTGGCCTGCGTCGGATTAAAGGTGTAGAGAAGACTGAACGAAATAAAAAAGAAAATAAACATGTTGAGCACAATGTCGGTCATCGCCACGGACTCAAGGCTAAACATGTATTTGCGGCTTGGCGCGATCTTCATAAAACTCTTCCCCGTGAAAGCACTTCCAGAAGCTGGCCGGAATAATCATCCAGTTCGTGGGCAAAGTATTTGATGCGGCTGATGAAAAAATTATAGCAGATATAAAGCGGGATCGCGATCATGAGGCCGGTGGCCGTCGTAATCATGGCCTCATAAATCCCCGTCGCCAGGGCGCTGACCGTGATGTCGTTGCCTGCCTTCTCCCAGGCCATGAAGGCCCGGATGAGACCCGTAATGGTCCCGAAAAATCCCGTCAGCGGCGCGATGCCGATGATGGTCAACAATCCCCCCAGCCTTCGCTCCAATTCTTTGACATAGTGGTTGCCCATACGCTCGAGCATCTTCTCAAGTTCCTGCCGCGGCAGGTCTTTGTTTTCCAGGGCTGAGGCAAACATCGCAGGCAAGGGATACGACGAGCTTTGCCGGCAAGTCGTCAGGGCCTCATTTATTTTTTTGTCCAGGATCTGTTTGTAAACGACCTTGGAAAAAGACTCCATGTTCAGGCGGTAGACGCGACGAATCACCAGCCAGCGTTCAAACACAATGGCCAGCCCAAACACGGAAGCCAGAATGAGCGGAACCATCACCGGCCCGCCTTTAACAAGAATGGATATCATGGTTTACTCTCCTTCACATAGGGCTTGATCCGCTCCAGCATTGCGTCATTGAGCCCTTTGATGTTCTTTAAATCTTCCAACTCCAACGAGCCTCCCTGCGCCTGCCGGAGGGCCAAAATTGCATCAGCCCTCTTTTCGCCGATGCCGGGCATTGCCAGGAGGTCCTCGCGCGATGCCCGAGCCAGATCAACGGCT
>JAZDLY010000084.1:0-18292 GCA_043801485.1 Candidatus Omnitrophota bacterium
TATTAGGAAGATGTCAGGGGTGAGTTCGTACACATGACTTATGAGCGCTTCCTGCCTACCGGCAGGCGCTCCATAAGTCATGCTCTCACTCATTTGGAAATGGCGATCCGTCCTGACCTGACCAGCTCCGTTACCTTATAATCCTTCAATTCTGTCAGGAAGTTCTTAAGGCGTTCCTGGTCGTCCACGAGTTCCGCGATCAGGTATTTTTCTCTTTTTTCTAAAACAACGGCCTTGGCTTTGTCCAAAATCTTTTTGATTTTGCCGACGCTTGCCTTATCGATTTCGATTTTGACAAAAATAAGCTCCCGCTCGATGTATTCTTTTTTGGTGAAGTCCGTCACCGTAATGACGTCGATCAATTTATTGAGCTGCTTCTTGATCTGTTCCAAAATCCGCTCGTCCTCGGCATTGACCACGACCGTCATGCGCGAAACCGTCGGTTCCTGCGTTTCGCTGACTGCCAGAGAATCAATATTCCAACCGCGGGCGCTGAAAAGTCCGGCTACGCGCGCCAGCACTCCGAACTTGTTCTCAACGAGAATTGATAATGTATGCTTCATGTTCTTGACTATAGACTATCGACTATCGACTAATTACGCCATCCCGTTCAACATCCGGTTGATGGCCTCCCCCGCGGGCACCATGGGGAACACGTTTTCTTCGGGCTCGACCACAAAATCCATCACCACCACATTGTCCGTGGCCAGAGCTTCTTTTAAGGCCTTTGCCACGTCTTCTTTTTTGGTGATGCGTATTCCTTTGGCGCCGTAGGCTTCGGCGAGTTTCACAAAATCGGGATTCTTGAGTGTCGTGAAGGAATACCTCTTTTTGTAGAACAATTCCTGCCATTGACGCACCATGCCCAGATAGCCATTGTTCAAGATGGCGATCTTGATGGGCAGCTTGTTGTTGACGGCGGTTGCCAATTCCTGAATATTCATCTGGATGGATCCGTCGCCGGCAATATCAAAAACAATTTTGTCCGGGCAACCAAACTGTGCTCCGATCGCCGCCGGAAAACCAAACCCCATGGTCCCCAGGCCGCCAGAGGAAATCCATGTCCTGGGCTGATCGAATTTATACCATTGGCAGGTCCACATCTGGTTCTGACCCACCTCGGTCGCCATGATCGCTTTTTTCTCTTTGGTCAATTCGTAGATCTGCTGGATGACATACTGAGGCCTGAGTTTTTCATCGTCTTTATAATAGAGCGGATGGTTCTTTTTCCACCCCGCAATCGTCGCATGCCAGGATTTGATTTCCGGCGCCTTTTTGATAGTGCCGTTCAACTCACTCAAAATATTTTTGGCATCTCCCACAATCGGCACATCCACGCGGATATTTTTGCTGATGGACGTCGGGTCAATATCAATGTGGATAATCTTGGCATGGGGCGCAAAGACATCGATGCGGCCGGTCACGCGGTCGTCAAAACGCGCGCCAACGGCAATGATCAGGTCTGACTCCATGATGGCGTGATTCGCATACGCCATACCGTGCATGCCCAGCATTCCAAGCGAAAGCTCGTGCGTACCCGGGAAACCCCCAAGGCCCATAAGGGTCATGGTCACGGGAATCCGGGTTCTTTCGACCAAAGCCAAAAGCTCACCAGACGCCCCTGATGTAATGATTCCGCCGCCGATATAAAGCACGGGCCGCTGGGCACGCTCGATCCACTTTGCGGCCTTTTTGATCTGGCCGGGATGACCGCTGTAGGTCGGTTTATAGGAACGCACTTCTAATTTTTCCGGCCAAATAAATTCTGTTTTCGCATTCTGCACATCCACAGGCAGATCGATCACGACTGGTCCCGGCCGACCGGTGGAGGCAATATAAAAGGCCTCGCGGATAATCTGCGCCAGATCGCGGACATCTTTGACCAGATAATTGTGCTTGGTGATGGGCCTTGTGATGCCCGTCACGTCGGACTCCTGAAAAGCGTCGTTGCCGATGAGGTTTGTCTTGACCTGTCCGGTAATCGCCACCATCGGGATGGAATCCATGTAGGCATTCGCGATGCCGGTCACCAGGTTTGTCGCCCCCGGGCCCGACGTAGAAAGGCACACTCCCACCTTGCCGGTCGCGCGCGCGTAACCGTCAGCCGCATGGGCTGCCCCCTGTTCATGACGCGTCAAAATAAATTTGAGCTTGGCGTCATAGAGAACGTCAAAGGTCGGTAGGACCACGCCACCGGGATACCCGAACATCACGTCCACGCCTTCCCGGATCAGCGATTCCACCAATATTTGCGCACCCGTCATCACAGCCATATTAATTTCCTAACACGTCCACAGTCCACAGACCATAGTCCACAGTAAAAAATTTTCAACCGTGGACCGTCGACCGTGGACCGTCGACACTTTTATATTTTCAACACTGCTCCCTCATCCGCCGAAGACACCATCCTGGCATACCGGGCCAGGTAACCGCTTGTGGCGCGTGGTGCCGGCGTCTTTAATTTTTTCAATCTTGATTTTAACTCCTGAGCGGAAATTTTCAACTCCAATTTCCTCCGCGGCAAATCGATCAGAATCACGTCGTTGTTTTTCACAACGGCAATAGCTCCGCCTTCTGCCGCTTCCGGAGAAATGTGCCCGACGCAACAGCCGCGTGTTCCGCCGGAAAAACGACCGTCGGTAATCAGGGCAACGCTATCCGCCAGACCCATCCCCACAATGGCAGACGTGGGTGCGAGCATTTCCCGCATGCCCGGTCCACCTTTAGGCCCTTCGTTACGAATGACAACGCAGGCGCCTTTTTTGATTTGGCCGCTCAAAATAGCCTTTTGCGCGTCTTCTTCGCTTTCAAAAACTCGGGCAACACCGGTAAACCTCATCATGGACGCACTCACGGCAGATTGTTTCACCACAGCGCCTTTGGGCGCAAGATTACCAAAAAGGACAGCAATGCCGCCTTCTTTATGGTAAGCCTCTTGGCAAGAACGGATCACGTCATCATCGTAAATCTCGGCCTCTGCCGCAATCTGATAGACCGATTTGCCGCTGGCGGTCTGCACATTGTTCAATTTAGACTTAAGGCTCTTGAACACGCCGGGAATTCCGCCGGCTGCGTCCAGATCTTCTAAGAAATATTCCCCGCCTGGCAATAGACTGGTGATATGCGGGGTGTCTTTGCTCAAACGATCAAAATCTTTCAAGTTCAACGCCACGTCCGCCTCATGGGCAATGGCCAAAAGGTGTAACACGGTGTTGGTTGAACCGCCCAACGCCATGTCGATGCGCACACCGTTCTCAAAGGCTTTTTTGGTCATGAGCTTGCGGGCTGTCGTGTTCTTTTTCACAAGATCCACGATTGTTTCCCCGGAAAGCGCTGCGATCCGGCGTTTCTTGGCAGACACAGCCATGGCTGCGGCACAGCCGGGCAACGACAACCCCATCGCCTCGGTGATGCAGGCCATGGTGTTGGCCGTATACAATCCCTGGCAGGCGCCGGCCCCGGGACAAGCTTCCATTTCAAAACAAGCCAGGTCCTTGTCGGAAACTTCTCCCTTTTTGTATTTGCCGATCATCTCAAAAGTATCACCCACCAACGACAATCTTTTTTTGCGGTAACGGCCTGCCAGCATGGGACCGGCGGTCACCACAATCGAAGGAATATCAAGCCGGGCCATCGCCATCAACATCCCGGGCGTGATTTTATCGCAATTGGTCAAACACACCAAGCCATCCAGGCTGTGGGCATTGACAAAAGACTCGATGGAATCGGCGATGAGTTCCCGCAGCGCCAAAGGATAGCGCATGCCCGGATGCCCCATGGCAATGCCGTCGCAAATACCGGGAATACCAAAGAAAAAAGGCACACCCCCGCCAGCACAGATGCCGCGTTCAATAAAACGCTCCAAGTCCCGCATTCCGATGTGGCCGGGGATGATGTCCGTAAAGCTCGTCGCCACGGCGATAAAAGGCTTGGACATATCCTTTTTTGAAATTCCCGTCGCGTGCAACAGCGCGCGATGCGGCACCCGCTCCACTCCCTTTTTAATGGCATCAGATCTCATAAACTTCTCCTTCCAATCTCAGTCGTCTCCCTCAAAATGCTCGGCTTTTTTGTCGTGCGTGAGGTCAAACTTCTTGGTGATGTTGACGGGCTTGATGAATTTCGCCACGAGCTTCGCCGAATCCTTGATTTTCAACTGGTCGAATAAAAACGCAAAGGTTTTTTCCACTTCCCCGGCGATCAGTTCCCGATCCTTGATGCCCATGATGTCGGCCTTAAACGCCCCCAGGGCTTTTTTCCTGGCCTTGTAGAAAAACTGGTCGTCGGTCATACCGGCTTTCATTTCCGACTTGGCCTCGACCTTGAGCCAATCGTAGACTTTCGTTTTTAAATCCCTCGGGAAATGCGTGCTGTCATAAATCATGTTCTGGAATTGCGTCGCCAGGTGCACCTCGGCGGTTTCGACCTCCGGAAATTTGTGAAACGCGTTTTCCGGTAGGGTCGACGCACCGTGCTGCACCGCGCCGGCCATTTTGTATTCGTTTTTCGCCACCTCGGAAATACGCTTGAGGGTATCAAAATCCAGGCTCACCTTGGCAATGCTGCCGTCCGGCAAAACAACGCCGCCGTGGCTGGTGCCGGTCTGAACACTAATCTTGCTGATGCCCTCAACGCCCTCAGGCAACCTTGCCAAATAAAGCTTCATGAATGCCTTGAGGTCTTCGGGTGTTGAGTTTTTCGTCCCCACCTCACCAATCTCACCGCCCACGGAAATCGTCACGCCTTGCGGTTGCAGGGCGCGGATATAGACCGTCAATTCGGCGCAGATCTCGCTATTCAGCTTTTGCTGCGCCAACAAATCTTCCTGAGATAAATCCACAATCGTGGAACTATCGATATCGATATTATAAAAACCGGCATCAATGGATTCCTTGATCAACTTCTTCAGGCCTTCGACTTCTGTCTTGGAGTCCTTGGCGAAATTTTTGGCATTGACCTGAAAGTGATCTCCCTGAATAAACACAGGACCTCTGTAGCTTTCATAGAGCGCCGCAGCCAAAATGACTGTGGTGTATTCCAGGGGCTTCTGGTCTGTGTAGCCCATTTCAGAGCGGGCAATTTCAAAGATAAAAGCGCCGGCATTAATCTTTAAAGCCGAACGGAAAATGGCCCGCGCCAGATCAAACGTCAACGAGCGCAGATTCATGGCCGGAACCGTGCAACCGGACCACTGGCCTTCGCCGCGCGCGCGATATAAATCATGAATGGAAGCGGGAAAAACACCTTCTTTGCCGGCTTCTTCCCAAATCGCATTGATCGCTGCTTCTTTCTTCTTAAGGTCCTTTCCTGCCACAACATCGTTGACCAAGCCCAGAATGTTCTTGCGTTCCATCAACATCTCCAATCTTATCCCGACTATCGTCGGGATTAATTCGCGCAAATAACTTACGTTCGCTTCTGCTCCGTAAGTTATGCGCTCATTTATGTAAGTATTTTGATGAGCCGCAGGTCTTCCGTCGGATCAAGCCGACCAGAAACGCAGGCCTCTTCCAAGCTGACGACATGAATTTTGTCGCACTGAACGCCGACCGCTTTGCCGCCTTCGCCCTTAAACAGCAATTCCACGGCTGCGGCACCAAGGCGCCCGCCAAGAATTCTATCTTCGGCAGTCGGTGTCCCGCCGCGCTGGACATGGCCTAAGACAACAACGCGCGTCTCCAAATCCGTAACATCCGTGATTTTTTTTGCCAGATCGTCGGCTTTCACGGCGCCCTCTGCCACAATAATGATCCAACTCGCCTTGCCGCGGATATAGCCTTCGGTAATTTCCGTACAAATAGAAGAAAGATCGAATGAAACTTCCGGAATCAAAACCTGTTCTGCGCCACCGGCCAAGGCAGATTTCAGCGCAATGTAACCGGAATTCCGGCCCATGACCTCCACAACAAAAATCCTCTCCATGGAATTGACCGTATCTTTGATTTTATCAATGGCATCCAGGGCTGTTTCCACGGCGGTGTCGGAACCGATCGTCC
This sequence comes from Candidatus Omnitrophota bacterium, assembly GCA_043801485.1. Classification (GTDB taxonomy): domain Bacteria; phylum Omnitrophota; class Gorgyraeia; order Velamenicoccales; family Velamenicoccaceae; genus JAZDLY01. Next base: position 5,997 of record JAZDLY010000084.1, read on the forward strand.
GATCTGTCCCCACGAGGTCATTGTCAATGGTGCCTGGCACGCCGATCGTCGGGATGCTTCCTTCCTTAAACAATACCAGAGCCCCGCGGTAACTTCCGTCGCCACCAATCACAACAAGGCCATCGATGCTGTTGCGCTGGAGAATCTCAATGCCGCGCTTCTGGCCTTCCCGTGTCAAAAATTCGGGGCACCGGGATGTTTTCAAAATCGTGCCGCCTCGATCCATGATGTTGGACACCGAACGGTGGGACAGAGGCTTGACCTCTTCGTTGATCAAACCCGCAAACCCTCGAAAAATGCCATAAACCTCAAGCTTGCGCGTCAAAGCCGCTCGCACGACACCACGAATCGCCGCGTTCATACCTGGTGCGTCACCTCCAGAAGTCAATACGCCTATTCTTTTTATCATTTCAACCTCTCAAGCAAATCGCATTTCCGCCATAATTCATGGCGGATCCGCCACGCTTTGTGGCGGACATGCCCGGCGCATCGCCACCGCTGGTCAAAACTCCGATGCGTTTAATCCCCATAAGCTATGTTCCCATCTCCCAGCTGGCCAGATATTTTTGCTGTTCGGGGGTCAATCGATCGATCTTGATGCCCAGCGACGCCAGCTTGAGCTCAGCGATCTTTCGATCAATGTCCAAAGGAACCTTGTAAACCTTCTTCCCAAGTTTCTTATAATTCTTGATCATGTATTCTGCAGACAGCGCCTGATTCGCAAAACTCATATCCATGACCACAGCCGGATGCCCTTCGGCCGCCGCCAGATTGATAAGACGGCCTTCTCCCAGAAGGTAAAGCCTCTTGCCGTTGCGCAAGACAAACTCCTGCGTAAAATCACGGATCATGCGACGTTTTTTGCTCAAGTTTCGCAAGCCGGGGATGTCGATTTCCACATTGAAATGCCCGGAGTTACAGATGATGGCCTTGTCTTTCATCACCTTGAAGTGTTCCGGCCTGAGCACATGGATGTCTCCGGTAACGGTGACAAAAATATCGCCGATCTTGGCCGCCTGGGCAACCGGCATAACCCGAAAACCGTCCATCACGGCCTCCAGGGCTTTGAAAGGGTCCACTTCGACAATAATGACACTAGCCCCCAGGCCTTTGGCGCGCATGGCCGTTCCTCGGCCGCACCAGCCATAACCGCAGACCACGAAATTGGTCCCGGCAATCAATTTATTGGTCGCGCGGATAATCCCATCGATGGTCGACTGCCCTGTGCCGTAGCGATTATCGAACAAAAATTTTGTCTGGGCGTCGTTGACCGCAATGATCGGATGCAGCAATTTCCCCTGCTCTTCCATCGCGCGCAAACGGATGACACCGGTCGTGGTCTCTTCTGTTCCCCCTAAAGGAATATGTTTTTTGACCTTATGGATTGTGGACACCAGATCTGCTCCATCATCCATCGTGATATCCGGTCGGATCACAAGAGCTGCCTCCAGATGACGGTAATAGGTCTTATGATCCTCGCCCTTGATCGCAAAAACAGGAACGCCGTAATCCTTGACCAGCGATGCAGCCACATCATCCTGCGTGGACAAAGGATTGGAAGCGCACAGAGCAATCTTGGCACCTCCGGCTTTCAATGTTAACATCAACACAGCCGTCTCTGTCGTAACGTGCAAACAACAGGCCACCTTTGTGCCTGCCAACGGTTTCTCCTTGGCGAATCTCTGGCAGATTAAATTCAAAACAGGCATATTGTCCGAGGCCCATTCAATCCGGAGCTTGCCTCTTTTGCTTGTCTTAAGATCCTTGATGTCGCAATTCATTTGACCTCTTTTGTTAATGCCTCAATTTTATCTGTTTTCTCCCACGTGAATTCCGGCTCGGTCCTGCCGAAGTGACCGTAGCAGGCCGTCTTGAGATATTTAGGCTTGAGCAAATCCAGGTTCTTGATGATCCCCTGCGGGGTCAAGTCGAAGACGCGCGGGATGGCTTTTTCAAGCGCCTCATCGGAGACTTTTCCCGTGCCGAACGTATCGACAAAAAGGCTCACCGGTTCGGCCCGGCCTATGCAATACGCCAGCTGAATAAAACAGCGGCTGGCCATCTTGGCAGCCACGATGTTCTTGACGACATAGCGCGCCATATACGTGGCCGACCGATCGACCTTTGTCGGATCCTTGCCCGAAAAAGCGCCGCCGCCATGAGACGTGACACCACCATAGGTGTCCACAATGATCTTGCGGCCGGTCATTCCCGTATCGGATTGCGGTCCGCCGACCACGAACTTTCCCGTCTGATTCACAAAGAACGTCGTGTTTTTATCCATCAAGGCCTCCAACACGGGATGGGCCACTGTCTTGATGATTTCCTGGCGCGCGCTTTCCGTAATCCTGGCTCCCGAGGAATCCAAAATATTTTCTGTGTGCTGACAGGCCAAAACCACGTTCACAACTCTCTTTGGACGCCCTTGGCGGTATTCGACAGTCACCTGTGATTTGCAATCCGGCCCCAAGTAATCCAAAATACCTTTTTTGCGAACCTCGGCGATCCGCCCGACAAGTCTATGGGCCAGCATGATCGGCAACGGCATGAGCTCCGGTGTCTCGTCGGCAGCATAGCCCATCATGATGCCCTGGTCGCCCGCGCCACCCGCATCCACTCCCTGGGCAATGTCTGGCGACTGTTTGTTGATGGCATTGAGGATAGCACACGTGTGAAAATCAAAACCATATTTAGGATGTGTGTAGCCGATCCCCGCCAGAGTATTGCGCACAAGGCCGTGAACATCCACATAAGATTTGGTGGTGATCTCACCTCCGACAATGATCAAACCCATAGTCACATATGTCTCGCACGCCACGCGGCCCTTGGGGTCTTGCTTCAACACCTCGTCTAAGACGGCATCGGAGATCTGATCGCAGACTTTGTCCGGATGGCCTTCACCGACGGACTCTGAGGCAAATAAATATGTTCGATTTGTCATGCTAGCACTCCTTTTTCGCTTGAATTCCCCATTTGTTGTACTGTGCCACAACGTCTTTGTAAAAATCCAGGTGCCCGATATCATACCAATGCCCCTCTTTGAGGACAAATCCATAAACGCACTCCTTGGCAAGCAACCAACGGATGTAGTTGCCCGGGGCGTCCTTGGATGTCTTTGGGTCTTGCATATAAACACGCAGCAATGACAGCGTCCGCCATGGAAAATAATAAAGACAAGTGGCTGCCAGCGTTGACTTCGGACGAGCAGGCTTTTCCTGAAAACCGATGATTCTATTTTTGCGATCCAGTTGCACCACCCCGAAACGCGTGGCTTCTTTTTTACATTCCAGGTCATAGAGGGCCATCGCCGGATGAAAGCGGTGTCGCATGGCAAATTTCAAAAAGTGGCTAATGCCGCGGTCAAAAAGATTGTCTCCGCCGATCACGATGCAATCTGCCGCGATACGTCTTTGGCCAATGACAAAAGAAAGATCACCGACGGCCCCAAGCCTGTCTTCGTTGGAATGCGTGCCGTCATCGACCACCGTCACGGCGATACGGCGACGGTGTTTTCTGGCCCAGGCCGCGAAATCGCCGTAAAATTTATGATTCGTCACCACAATGATTTCATCGACCGAACCACTGCGGACCAAATCGTCTACGATAAAATCGATGACGGTCTCATCCTTGGTCACTTTCAACAACGGCTTGGGAATATTGATGGTCAACGGGTAGAGACGCGTCGCATAACCAGCTGCAAGGATAATCGCTTTCTTTCTTTTCATAAGGCGTTATGTCGCGTAATAATTCGGCAGAAGCTCTTTTAGCTTAGCCTTTAAGAAATTGTCAACCTCTACCCCGGTGGACAAATGCAGTGTTTCTTCGGCAATCCGTCGGGCTTGCTCAAACGTGATGCTGCGGATGATATTCTTGATCTCCAGAATCGACACCGAAGGCATGCTGAATTCATCCAGACCAAGCCCTAAGAGCAAAATAGCCAACTCCGGTTCGCCAGACATCTCACCGCACATCCCGACCGAAATATTGGAACGATGACCCGCATCAATCACATGCTTGATCAATCTCAAGACGGCCGGATGCGTTGGTTCATAAAGATAGGCGATCTTTTCATTGGTGCGATCTACGGCCAACGCATACTGGATCAAATCGTTTGTCCCGATGCTAAAAAAAGATGCTTCCCGCGCCAAAATGTCGCTGGTCAGGGCCGCGGAAGGAACTTCAATCATCGCTCCCACTTCCAGGCGAGGATTGAACGCCACTTGCTTTTCGCTCAGCTCTGCCTTGGCTTCTTCAACAATCGCTTTGGCCTGTCGGAGCTCTTCGATGCCGGAAATCATCGGAAACATAACCTTGAGGTTTCCAAAGGCAGACGCTCTTAAAATTGCACGCAATTGCGTCTTAAAAACTTCAGGACGCGCCAAGCAAAACCGAATGGCCCGCCAGCCCATAAACGGCGACATCTCTTTCGGCAGGTCAAAATGAGAAACAAATTTATCGCCGCCGATGTCCATGGTACGGATGATAACCGCCCTGTCTCCAAAGGAATCCGCAAGACTTTTGTAGGCCTCAAATTGCTCGTCTTCCGTCGGCAGGTCTTTCCTGTTCATATAAAAATACTCGGTCCTGTATAAACCGATACTGTCCGCCCCGTGTTGGAGCACTGTCGGAATTTCTTCGGGGAATTCGATATTGGCGGCCAGACGCACGGTTTTGCCATCTGGGGTCTTTGCCGGTAAATCCTTAATGGAAACAAGGGTCGCCGAAAGCCCCTTGATTTTCTGTCCCTGAAGCTCGTAGCGCTTGAGTGTCTCCGGATCCGGAAACACAATCACCATCCCCGAAGCCCCGTCGACAATCACCGGCTCGCCGTTCTTGATTTTTTCCGTGCCGTTCTCAAGACCCACAACAGCCGGGATTTCCAGAGATTTGGCCATGATGGCCGTGTGCGACGTCTTGCCGCCGATATCCGTGACAAAACCGATCACGCGATTCTTATGCATGGAGGCGGTGTCTGACGGCGATAAGTCGTGCGCAATCACAATGACCTCTTCTTCGAGATCCGCTAGCCCCTTTCGTTTTTTGCCCAGGAGATTGCGCAAAATGCGGCGGCCCACATCATTGATGTCGCTGATGCGCTCTTTGAGGTATTCGTCCTCGATCTTGGAAAAGACGCCGGCATAGCGCTTGAGGACCTCCGAAAAAATATAGTCCACCGAGATCTTTTCTTTCTTAACCCGGGAGATAACCTCTTCGATGAGCATCCTGTCTTCGAGCACCAAAAGATGCGCGTCAAAAACCTCTCCGTGTTCAGACCCCATTTCCTCGGCAATCTTTTTCTGAAGAACAATGATTTCCTGCCGGGTCTGGATAAGAGCGTCCTCAAAACGGGAAATTTCCAAAGGCACCTGATCCTCGGTCACCGGATGTTTTTCGACATCCAAGTCTTCTTTTCCGAAGATATAGGCCTTCCCGATCACAATGCCGGGGGCTGCCGGTATTCCTTTAAAAATCAGTTCGCTCATCGGATAACACCAATTGTTCTAGCTCCCGCACGGCCTCTTCGCTGTCCGTGCCTTCGGCGATAATGACGATTTCACTGTCTTTTTCTGCCGCCAACATCAAAATACCCATAATCGATTTTCCGTTAACGACCTCACCATCCTTGAGCACCTTGATGGTGGAATCGTACTTATTGGCGATCTGCACAAACATTGCCGCCGGTCTCGCATGGAGGCCCTGTTTGTTCTGGACGATTATTTTTTTCTCGACTCTCTTGACCATGGATCACTTGGACCGTGTGCGCTTTTCCAGATTCAGAAGATTAGCGATGATTTTGGCCAATTTATTGGAATCGTGCCGAACGTGGTCTGTCGTACTCACCAAATCTTCTTCCATCACGTCATAGCCAAGATTCCGGATCACCTGAGAGTCGGCTTCGACGGGCATGGCGTTTTCACGCGCATATTTTTCCAGCATGGATGCCGGGATCAAGCCGTTGTTGACGATGCAACCATCTAAAATTTTTGTGTCCGTCAAAGACACCAAGGCTTGCACGTGGTCTGAGGCCTTGAATTCGTCGGTTTCACCCGGCTGCGTCATGATGTTGCACACATAGATTTTAGAAACAGACGAACCGACGATGGCCTCCCGGATCTCCCTGATGAGAAGATTCGGCAGGATGCTCGTGTACAAACTCCCCGGACCCAAAATGATTAACTCGGCCTCCATGATCGCCCGCAGTGCATCCGGTGCTGCCGATGCGTTTTCTGGCTTCAAATGAATTTTGCGGATGGGAGATCCGGCCTTCGGAATCTGGGCTTCCCCCTCGGTCGTGCGGCCGTCTTTATGCTCGGCAACCAAGGTCACTTTTTCCAAGGTGGCCGGAAGCACGCGTCCGCGGATCGACAATACTTTGCTCGACTCTTTAACGGCCTTCTCGAAATCTCCTGTCACCTGCGTCATGGCTGTGATGAATAAATTTCCGAAACTGTGGCCGCTGAACTCTGTTTCCTTGCTGAAACGGTACTGAAATAACTCCCGCATCATGGTCTCTTCGTTGGCCAGGGCCACCAGGCAGTTGCGGATATCGCCGGGGGCCACGATGTCAAACTGCTGGCGCAGACGTCCGGAACTGCCTCCGTCATCGGCCACCGTCACGACCGCAGTAATGTTTGATGTGTATTCCTTGATGCCGTGCAAAAGAACCGACAACCCCGTGCCCCCCCCAATCACCACAATCCGGGGACCGTGCTCCAAGAATCTTTTCTGATACATAATGTCGATCAGCGGCCCCTCGCGATATGGCAGGAGCAATGTCACAACGGACAAGAGCAGGTTTTTGAACCCCAAAATAATAAGAACAAGACCAAAAATCACATTCAGGTAATAGACGGAAAAAATCAAGGACGAATAGTCCCGCGGGACATTCGTCAGGCCCTGGACGCCGATGAAAATCAGAACGACCCCCAAGAAAGACAAAGCGCCCCAACGCTTAATCCGCATGCCGGGGTACAACCATTTGAAGAGATTTTTGAGCCTATACTTTTTTTTCATCTTCTGTTTGGATAATCCGGGCGATTTCTTTCTTATCTTTGACCTGCCGTAGCATGTCGCGGAAATATTTGTCTTTGATCAAACGCGAAATACGGGCCAGGGCCTTCAGGTGTGGTCCGGCGGAATCCTGAGGAGCCAGCAGCAAAAAGAAAATATAGACAGGCTCCCCGTCCAAGGAATCAAAATCCACGCCCTTCTTCGATAAGCCAAAGGCACCGATCAATTCTTTGACGCAATCCGTTTTGGCGTGCGGGATGCCGACATTGTGGCCGATGGCAGTCGACCCCAGGGCTTCGCGCGCCATCAAAAGCTCCACCACCTTAGACTTATCCTTCTTGTCGATATCCCCCGCATTGACCAAAAGCTCAACGAGTTCTTTGAGGGTCTCCGTTTTATTGACGCTTTTTAAATCAACAGTCATCGCTTCTTCAGAAAGAAAATCCATGATTTTCATTGTCTTAAGTGCCTCCTTCAAGTAAGCGCATCCGTTGCGACACAAAACCAACGCAACTGTTCTCCATTCGTTTTCCTCTTAGCTCTTGCTGTTTATGCTTCCGTGCGGATTTCACCCCGCAACGATCGACTTGGGAAAATGCTAAAAACTTAAAAGAAATCTGGAGCGGGAGCGGAATCTTTAACGACAACACAGCGTTTCCGGAATTTTGAGAACATTAATGTTCTCATTTAGTGAAATCCCGCGCTCGCGGGAAATCCCTGCAGCTGCAAGCAGATTTCAAAAAAAATCTGCTTGCGATTAGCTGCGGGGAGAACCCGATACCTCTTTGCCACTCCCTAACTTATCTGGAGCGGGAGACGGGATTTGAACCCGCGACATTCACGTTGGCAACGTGACGCTCTACCAACTGAGCCACTCCCGCATAATCTTATTTTGACGGAAAATTCTATGCGACGCAGATGGGCAGAAGAGGATTTTCCGCCGAAGGCGGACCCGCCTACGGCTGGGAAACCTTCCTGCTTATTTCAAATATCTAATGCCGCGGGAGAGAGTCGAACTCTCAAGACCTTGCGGACATTAGGTCCTAAGCCTAACGCGTATGCCAATTCCGCCACCGCGGCAAACTTTTCAAAAATCGCGTATGCCCTGCCTGCCGGCAGGCAGGCAATTCCGCCATCCGCCCGAAAAGGAATTCAATGAGCCGCCCGAGGCTCGAACTCGGCACACCCGCCTTAAAAGGGCGGTGCTCTACCAAATGAGCTAGCGGCCCAAATCTATCTAAAAATTCTCAAAGAGTGAATCACCACCGACTAAAGTCGGTGGTTTAGGTTCTATCCCCCTACGCCAAAGGCTTCGGGGGATAAATTCGGCCAAACAACTTACGTTCGCTATCGCTCCGTAAGTTATGGCCTCATTTAATTAAAATGCGGATAATTCCTTCTCTTTTTCCCCCAGAACGCTGTCCAGCTCTTTTGAATATTTATCCGTCAGCTTCTGGATCTCATCCTGATTCTTAAAGCGATCGTCTTCGGAGATCTTTTTGTCCGCCTCTAATTTCTTAATGGTCTCGTTGGCATCCCGTCGGATCGTCCGCAAAGACACACGCCCGTCTTCGGTCATGGTCTTGACCATCTTCTTGAGCTCTTCGCGCCGCTCCTGCGTCAACTGAGGAATCTGAAGACGCACGACCTTACCGTCGTTAAACGGAGTGATGCCTAAATTGGATTTTAAAATGGCCTTTTCAACCTCCGGGATGACCGACGCATCCCATGGCTGGATGACGATCAGCCGCGCGTCGGGCACTGTGATCGAAGCCAAGGATTTCAAAAGTGTCGGGGTTCCGCAATAATCCACGTGGACGCCTTCCACCAAATGGGGGCTGGCCCGGCCTGTCCGGATCTCGGCGAAACTCCGACGAGAGGCCTCCAGCGCCTTCTTCATTTTGTTTTCGGTGTCCACAATGATCTCTCGAGCATTCATAGCGCCCTCCTACTTAACAACCGTCCCAATTTGTTCGCCCAAAATAACCCGCTTGATATTGCCCTCGCGCATCATGTTAAAAATGACGATGGGCAAATGATTGTCCATGCACAGGCTCACGGCTGTCGCATCCATCACTTTAAGCCTTTTTTTGAGCACATCGAGATATTTCAGATTCAAAAACTTTTTCGCTTTTTTATCTTTCAACGGGTCCGAAGAATAAACCCCGTCGACCTTGGTCGCTTTCAGAATAGCGTCCGCGCTGATTTCCATGGCGCGCAGGGCTGCGGCCGTGTCGGTGGTGAAATACGGATTGCCCGTCCCCGCAACAAAAATAATGATGCGACCGTTTTCCAGATGGCGGATTGCCCGACGACGGATATAGGGCTCTGCGATTTGGTGCATTTCAATCGCCGTCATCACCCGCGTCTGAATTCCCTTCTTTTCGATGGCATCCTGAAGAGCCAAACCATTGATGACCGTCGCCAGCATCCCCATGTAATCGCCGACGGTCCGCTCGATCCGCAAATGCTGGGTCCCGGATTGGCCTCGGAAAATATTGCCGCCGCCCAAAACCAGGGCGATCTGAACACCCATCTTGTGGATATCGACCACCTGCCTGGCCAAGGACAACAAAACCTCGGAATCAATCCCATGGGCCTGCTTGCCCTGAAGGGCTTCGCCGCTGAGCTTGAGCACTACACGTCTGTAGACAGGCTTATCTCTCATCTTCGCCGAGATGATACCGGACAAACCGGCGCACCACGATATTCTCGCCGATCTTGGCCACCAGCGCGACCAAAGAATCCTGGATCGTCGTCGACTGGTCTTTGATACAAGGCTGGTTCAGAAGGCAATTCACCTTGAAAAAATCCGTTTTCTGTTTATCGTTCATGTCGGCGAGCACTTCCGCCGGAACTTCTTCGCGCTTTAGATACCGCGGGGCTGTCGCCACGATCTGCATGGCCACATCCTTGCAAAATTTCATGAATTCTTCGTTCCTGGCCACAAAATCGGTCTCGCAGTTGATTTCAATCATGGCCCCAAGTTTATTGCCATGATGCACATAAGATTCGATGCGGCCGTTCTTGGCAACACGGCTTGCCTTTTTTACCGCTATCTCCAGGCCTCTTTTCTTGATCAGCTCTGCGGCCTTGTGAAGATCGCCCTGGGCGTCGTCCAAAGCCGTTTTGCAGTCCGAAACTGAAGCCAATGTTAACTCTCTGAGTTGTTTAATGATTTCAATCGAAACAGCCATTTCCTTTACTCCTTTTCTCTGCCTGTCCCGCGGCCCTTTCTGCCTCGGGCTGCTCGCTCCCGCGCATGCTTTTCTTTATCCAGCGCAAGTCTCTTGACGACCTCTTCTTCTGTTTCCGGGGCCACAAAAACCTCTGCGCCCTCTTCTCCGGAAACCTGCTGGCTTTCGTCGAGCTTCGCCACGACGGATTTGACTTCCTGGTAACGCTTGTGGCCGTCCAAGACGCTTTCGGCCATCATGGACGTGATCAATTTGATCGATTTGATGGCATCGTCGTTGCCCGGAATGGGATAGTTGATGAGCTCCGGGTCGCAGTTGGTGTCGATCAAGGCGACCACCGGGATCCCCAGCCTTTTGGCTTCCAACACCGCCGTTTCCTCTTTCTTAGAATCCACCACAAACAGGGCACCAGGCAGACGATCCATTTCTACCACACCGGAGAGACTCTTGATCAATTTGTCTTTTTCTTTCACCAGAGAAGCGATTTCTTTCTTGGTCAGGCTGTTGAAGATGCCGTCGTTCTCCATCTGCACGATTTCCTTATAGCGCTTGATGCTCTTTTTGATCGTTTGGAAATTCGTCAGCAACCCCCCTAGCCAACGGTGGTTGATGTAGAAAGCCCCACAACGCTTGGCCTCGGTTTCAATGACCTCTTGGGCCTGTTTTTTTGTTCCCGCAAACAGGACAGACTTGCCCTGAGCGGAAATCTCGGAAATGAACACCCTGGCTTCATTCAAGAATTTCTCGGTTTTCTCAAGATCGATGATGTAAATCCCGCTCTTTTCCCCGAAAATGAAGGGCTTCATCTTTGGATTCCAGCGCTTGGTCTGATGCCCAAAATGGACGCCGGCCTCCAACAGTTGTTTAATGAGTTCTGTAGTCAAAGTGTGTTTCTCCTTTCTTAAATGAGCACGTGACTTATGGAACGATGGTGAACATAAGTCACTGTGCGAATTTATCCCCACACCAATGATGATCTCCTTGCCATCATCAAATTATGAGGACAGTATTTTACTTTTCAATCTCACTAACCAATTTTCCTGGGACTCGCACTCCATTCCCGCACAATTGGTGTGGGGATCAAATTCGACCACACAACTTACGTTGCTAAAGCTTCCGTAAGTTGTGGTCTCATTTGAAACCCATATAATATAACACAAAGGCTTTCCATTTCAAATAAAATTTTAAGCATGAAACTGCATGTCATACAAACGCTTATAGAGCCCTCCCTGGGCCAAAAGCTGCTCATGGCTCCCTTCTTCCACAATCCTGCCCTCTTGGAGAACCACGATTTTTGTGGCATGCTGGATGGTCGAAAGCCTGTGGGCAATCACAAAAACAGTCCTCCCCTCCATCAGGGTGTTGAGGGCCTGTTGCACCAGACGTTCAGATTGCGTGTCCAATTGTGACGTTGCCTCATCCAGGATAAGGATCGGCGGATTTTTCAAAAGGGCCCTGGCAATGGCAAGCCTTTGCCGCTCCCCTCCGGAAAGCTTAACCCCACGGTCACCGATATACGTATCATAGCCTTGCGGCAGATTCACAATAAAATCGTTGGCAAAGGCCTTTTTAGCGGCCTCCATGATCTCCTCCTGTGTTGCCGTCCTCTTGCCGTAGGCAATGTTGTCTTTTACCGTATCATTGAAAAGAATGGTTTCCTGCGTCACCATGCCGATGTGCTGGCGAAGCGATTTGACGTTCAATTCACGGATATCCCGGCCGTCCACCAGAACAACACCTTTCTGCGGATCGTAAAACCGTGGGATCAAATCCACCAGGGTACTCTTGCCGACGCCGCTTGGTCCCACAATGGCCAAAATTTCGCCGCGGCGGCACTTTAAGTTAATGCCCGAAAGGACCTGCGCTTCTTCATACCTGAACCAGACATCTCTCATTTCAACGTTGTCCTGAATTTCTTTCAAATCCCAGGCCTGGGGATCTTCTTTAACCCTTGGCTGAATCTCTAAAACCTCATAAATCCTGCTGGAGGCTGCAAAGGCTTTCTGCATGATCGCGTTGACGGCGCTGAGCTTCTTGAATGGCCGGATCATCATCATGACAGACGCTAAAAATAACCCGAAGACTCCA
>JAZDLY010000091.1:0-5923 GCA_043801485.1 Candidatus Omnitrophota bacterium
TGCTTCGGAAAACCCGTTCGGACAATTTTGGCGATATGGAATCTGGTCAAAACCAGATGCGCCTCAAGTTTGTTCACCCCAAACCAGATATTTTCAGGACTGTCTATTCCCGGAAGCAAAGCGACAAATTTTCTAACCCCATCGACAAAAATCTTAACCTGTTCATCCATGAAATCCTGAAAAGCCGCATCAATGTCTTCTTCCCAGCTTTTGAATCCCCATTCACCCGCGCGTTCTGAAAAAACAGACAGGAGCCACGAAAATTCCTTATTTTTCTGCAATGTGTCCACAAAACTGTGTCTTCTCTTGAAAGGTACCTGGACAATTTCTGAAAGGAATTGTTCTTTAGATATTTGCTTGTGATCGCCTTCCTTCTTTCGCAGGGGCGATGAAACGGATGCTTTCCGGCCTTCGACATAGATGACATATCCCGGCATATCGATGTGTTCCATTGGCCAGAAAGTCTGACCGCCTGAAAGAATATCAAAACCGGCCTGGCGGACCGTTTCTTCCAAAGCATCCTGAGATGTTGACCGGTAGAAATTCTGTGTCTTCCTGTTGCGCTCAAGATGAGGATAGGTTGTGATGATAAGCCTTCCGTTGGGCTTGAGAACCTGCCTGGACTCAAGCAAGGCTGTTGGCAGATGCATATTGCCCGCGGATTCGTTAAAAAGAACGACGTCAAATTGCTCTTCTTTGAGACGGCTGGGCAAGCGATGCGCGTCAATCACAAAGACATGCTCCAAGCCGCGCTCTTTTGCGGCCCTGGCCATCTCGAACACCACGTCTATGGCCACAACATGGTTGCCGGCTCGCTGAATAGCCAGCGCCAGCTCGCCTGTGCCGCAGCCTTCGTAAAAGACGCTTTGATTGCGGCCGATCATATTGACCATCCACCTTCTGTAAGCCGGATTTGCAACGGCATAGGTCATCCCGTTCTTTCCCTGCCAACCATCCATGCCCACGCGGATGTAGAAAAGCTTGGCATGCGGCGTCATGCCCAAAGGAAGTCTTTTTTCTTTTTTGGCCGGCGAGGAGACTCTAGAACCAGTCGATGGACGTGGTTCGACAAGCTCACCATCCCCCGAACCATCCCGAGCGGAGTCGAGGGGATAGTCGGTAGACGATGGAAAGACCATTTCGGTTTTACTTGATACGTTGAAACCTTGAGACGTTGAGACTTTTGCCGCCGGCGAGGAAAGCGATTCAAGCATAATCTTGAGCTTTTTGTTACGCCGCGCATAGGCATCGCTTTTCTGATAAACACCTGTTTCAACAACCATGGTATTTACGGCTGCGGGAACCAGTTTTCCGACGTCTTTGCCCTCCTCGACCATGGCGCGTATTTTGCTCGAAGACAACCCAGCCACATCCTGTCCAAGCCGAAAACTTAAAGGGTAAATCTTGTGCCAAAAAGCCTTGGCCTTTTGGTATTCGGGTGTTACCTCAATCCGCTCGCCGGCCCTGTCCATAACGATAAAGGTGTTTTGGGAAAACAGGTCCGGAATCTGCTTTTCAAATTCTCGGCTTAATGTGACCTGCATGGAATCCTTGCCGACGATAAAATAGGTCTCAACAGACTGCCCGAAGGTCTCCTGATAATACCACCGCAAGGCCTGGGACATCTCGCTATAGAGTCCGGTGTTTGTCATAAAAAACCGATCAGCGATAATTTTGCCTCTGGCGACCGCCTCATCCAGGACCTCTTTAATCGCAAGGAGTCTGTCTTCCAGACTCATGTCCGCAACAGCCTTTTGGATGTGTCTGGTGCTCAAGAGAAGCACAACTTCATCCAGCGGTCCCTTATCAGACAGGACAAGTTCTTTGGCTGCCCGGAGAATCCCCAGGTGGGCATTGTGAAACGGATTTGCGGTAGGAGCAACAATGCCAATTTTTAAAATTTCATCCTTCCCAAGGGAAGCGACACCGCCAGAAACACGATAGACCGTCGGTCTTGCGTGTGCATCTATCTGTGTGACGAGTTCATGAGCCCAAGCCCAATCTCCAAAAGAATTTTCCGGGCTCCAGCGCCCCCAAGACAGAACCTTTTTAAAGAAAGCTTCCCAGTCCTGATGGTCCAGAGCGCGTGCTGCGCGGATCATATATTCAAAAAAGGCGAATTCCGAAGGATTATCTTGAATATGTTCCAGGGTATCCCAGCGCGCAAGCCAGATAAATTGCTGGATAAACCTTGCGCGCAGCATCTCCGGCAAGAGCCTGATTTCAAATTCACTCAAGGGAACGCCAAGCTCTTCGGCCTCCTTTTGATAGCCGATGATCCATTGAGCAAAATCCTCAAGGTCAAAATCCTGCCCGTTTTTCTGGAGATCAAAAATCATGCTACGGGCCAATTCATACACGCGCGCTTCCGGACGCGCCGTGTCCCAGTCCAAAACAACACGCACATCGTCTCCTTCGAAAATAATGTTTTTGCGCCGGATATCGCCGTGAATGATGCAACGCGGCAGGCGTTGATATTTGCCTTTGAGATTTTCTTGCAATGTCTTGATTTGCGCGGTGACGAATGCGTAGTTGTCCAAAAATAGGGTTTCGGCGGCATTCGGGTTTTCCTTTTTGTTCAATCGGTCATACAAGACTTCCAATTTCTCGCGGCGTTTTTCCACGCCCTCAAAATCAATCAGGGCGTCCGTATCGCGGCGCCCCTTAAACGGAATAAATTCCTCGTGCAGGGTTGTTGCGTGCAACCAGGCCAAAAACTTCAGAACAGCCTGACGCTGAGCTGCGCTGATCTGCTGCAGGACTCCTGCCGGACCTTCGTAATAACGATACGCCATAAAAACACTCTCTCCGATAATGCATAACGGCGTGCCGTTGTGCGTCGGGATAATCTGCGGGATCATGACCGAAGGCCCGTTTTTCCGCTGGAAAAATTCAAACAATTCATGCTCCCAAAGAGCGCCCTTCCTGTTCCAGGTCATCTTGCGCACGACTATTTTTTCACCGCTGTTTGTTTCAAAAAGCGCAAGCTTGGTCACGCGGCTATGTTCCAAAAGCCCGACCCCTTGCTCCTGAATCACATGAAAACCATAGACGCGGCCGAGTGTTTTGATTTCATCATGCGTTATGCCGATAACATCGTCCCTGTGGATTGTCTCTTCCTTTTTATTCTTCAATTCTTTCATCACGCTGGGGATCTTCCCGATCAAATCAGAAGCAATGAGCCCGGCGTTCTTTTCTTGCACTGCCAGGTCCCCGGCGCGGCCGTGCATATACACGCCCAGAATTGTGGCATCGCGACAAGACAAACCCTGAGCAATCAGACTGACAATAATGCCTGTCAAAACATCCCCTGTGCCAGCCGTTGCCATAGAAGGGTTACCAACGGTGTTGATAGAGACATAGCCTTCAGAATCACTGATGACTGTCGGATTCAGGCTGTCTCCTTTCAAGACCACGACTATCCCGTAAGAAGACGCAAATTCTCTGGCAACGTCTATCCTGCGAGACTTGATCTCCTCAACGGATTTACCCAGGAGCCTGGCCATTTCCCCAACATGAGGTGTGATCACAAGGCCTGCTTTGGCCTTCCTAAAGAGCGAAAGCCTAGTCACAAAAGCATTCAGAGCTCCTGCATCCAAAACAATGGGGATATTGCTTTCCCGGATCAAGCCTGCAACGAATTCAGGATCTTCGGCGACCAAACCCGGACCAATTGCCAAACTGTTTATGCCCCGTTCCTTAATGGCTTTTAATATTTCCTCTTTACTTGAGAAAGGAAGCGCGATCACTTCCCATAATTTTGCGCTGTAGAAAAGATGCAAAAGATCCTGCTGCGTTGCGCCGTAGACCATGCCGGCACCTGCGCGAAAAGCCGCAGCGGTTGCCAATTGCAAAGCACCCATGTATTCCTGCGATCCCCCTGCCACGAGGACTTTCCCGCGGCTACCTTTATAGGCATCGGCCTTGAGTTCAGGTAAAAGCGATGCCGCATCGACTTCAACGATAAATTCTTCTTTCAAATCTTTATCCAGCTCCGCGTGTAAGAACAAAACCGCCTTCGGGAAATCCTCACCCTCTGAGAGAATTTCCATATCGCTTTGCCAACCCTCAAGCTGCGCGGAGGGCGTGAAATTCTCCACGCGCACGGTGTAGCCCAACTTCGACAACATGCTCACGTAGCGCTCAACACTGGTGTATTGCCAGCTTTCTTCCCGCTCGATTTCCCAGCGCTCATCCCCGATAAACTGGTATTCGGTGATGAAACGGATAAAGTCTTCTTTGGTCATGCTCGCTTTATCGTCTCCCAGGTCCTTAAAACGGATTTCTTTCGGCAAAAATTCCCGGCTGAATTGCCTGAGCTTAGCCATAAGAGTCTTGTCTTTAAATCTCACCGTGATTTCTCTGTGGCGCTCGTCCTCTGAAACATCCGCTCCGTCATAGATCAAAAGGTGACCGTTGGGCTTCAGAAGCCTGGTGATATTGGCTAATGTTTTTTCGAGGTACTCCAGGCCCAGCGCAGGATCGACCCTTTCGGCAATGTCTCTGTTTGGCCGACCGTAAAAAGAGACAATTTCGTGAAGCACATTAACGAGGATGAGCGCATCGAATCTACCCTCTAATTCTTGAAGCTCGCCCTCAACCACATCCCCGATGATGTAGTGCGCCTCCGGAACAATTTGCTTTGCCTCATCAATAAATTCGGGATTCAGATCCAAACCAAGCAATTCAAGATGCGGCTCTCCCGGAAACATTTTCTTTAAGACCGACAGATCTATGGCCTGGGCGCATCCGATGGACAAGAGTGCGACCCTTCCGCCCTGCCTGAGCAGAATTTTGATCACGGCTGCCAGCCGCTCCATCACTCTGCCTTTTCTGTCTTTGTTTTTGCAGGAGGCCTCCATCTTGTCTAAATACTCCCGATAGGTGACATCGCTCAAAACGCCCCGGCCCAGGCGCTCCTGCGCCCATTCGGCAAACCCTTTGTAAAGATGGTTCTTTTTGTAAAGATGGTTCTTTTTGATGTATGCCTCGATCGCCGGCGGCACCAGGCCTTCGATCGTCCTGTTCTCTTTGACCAAAATCCTGACCTTGGCAGAAGATATTTCGGCGAATTTTTCATCCAAAAGCAGCGTATTCAAGGCAGGCAGATATTTTGCATCAACAGAATGTATTTTTAAGAACGATTCCAGGTTCTTTTCTTTTTGTTCCGCAACGATGAAATTATATCCCCCGAAAAGCTCTCCGAGCGTTTCCTGCCTGGACATATAATCCCAGCCCAGCATGCGCTCAAAGGCATGGATGCCTGTTAAGAAATAAATCTCCGCATGCGGATAGGCTTCTTTGATCTTGCGCCCCACGTCAATGTACAAAGCCTCATGGCTTACTGATAACTCGTAATCTGTTTTATCTTTGATATGCTCCTGGAGCATTTCGATGCGCTGCTTGAGGGTTGTCCCGGCGACTTTCTCATGGGGCGGCTTGACGGTCAGGCTCAAAATAATCTTATCCAGGCTGTAGTCCTGTTTTGCTTTTTCGGTCATTTCCACCATCGGTGCGGTCATCGGATTGAAGGGGCTCAGCATCACGCCGATGCGCTGCCTTTGCCATAAAATCGCCGGCGAGGAGACCCTAAAATCAGTCGATAGACGATAGACGATGGACGATAGGTAAATATTTGTGCCTTGTCTATAGTCTATAGACAATCGGCTATGGACTAGTTTCGCCAGCGAGGAATTGGCGGGATGGCTCGGTTCTCGGTGCTCGGTGCTCGGTTCTGGGTTTTGAGTTTTCCGTCTTAGCTCTTTTATCTTAGCTCTTAGCTCTGCCTTATTTGGCCCGTGGATGGGGGAAGACGGCGAGGCAATTTCGCCTTTCTTATACAAAAACACATACTTGTCAGCCAAATACCTATGGAACGACTTTGGCAGCCATGAACGAGCAGCCCTGTCATAACCAAAACTGC
>JAZDLY010000100.1:0-10340 GCA_043801485.1 Candidatus Omnitrophota bacterium
GTTTTGGCGCTAAGCGCCTCATCGCTCAATGCCCGAAGCTCCGGCTCCAGCGCATTGATCACCCCCACCAGATGCTGCATGCCCCGAAGAGCGCGTTCGTTCTGGGTCCCCAAAATTTTCGAAAGAATAAAATTAATCACGTTTTGTTTTAACCTTCCTTAAGTATGCCTCGATGAAGTCATCCAATTTCCCATCCAAAACACTCTGACTGTCGCCGGTTTGAAAATCCGTGCGATGGTCTTTGACCATGTTGTAGGGATGAAGAACATAAGACCGAATCTGCGATCCCCATTCGATTTTTTGCTTTTTTTCATAGTCGCTGGAGATCTTTGCTTCGTGCTCCCGCCGCCTGAGCTCATAAAGCTTAGACTTGAGGATATTCATGGCGACCTGTTTATTCTGGTGTTGCGAGCGTTCGTTCTGGCACTGGGTCACGATTCCCGTCGGCAGATGGGTGATCCGCACCGCTGAATCCGTGGTGTTGACGTGCTGGCCGCCTTTGCCTCCGGCGCGGAAAACATCCACCCTGATTTCTTCAGGCCTGACTTCGATCGCAATATCCGCTTTGACTTCCGGAATGACATCCACGGAGGCAAACGACGTGTGACGCCGCTTGTTGGCGTCAAACGGCGAAATCCTCACAAGACGATGGACGCCAATCTCAGGCTGAAGATAACCATAGGCATATTCGCCACGGACGATGGCGGTCACGTTTTTGACCCCGGCTTCCTCGCCGGCCAGCATGTCAATCACCGTCATCTGGAAATCGTGTATCTGGGCCCAGCGGCTATACATCCTCAACAACATCGATGCCCAATCACAAGACTCCGTGCCACCGGCGCCGGAATTGATGCTGATGATCGCGTTGTTCCTGTCGAATTCTCCCGAAAAAAGCGTCAAAAATTCCAAGCGGCTCAATTCCCGATTCAATCGGTCCAGGTCGTCATTGAGCTGTGTTAAAAACCGCTCGTCTTCGCCCTCAGACACTTTAAAGAATTCCTCGATCTCTTTCAATCGCTGGAAATCCCGATGCCAGGGCTCGCAAATGGTTTTCAGGGATTTTAATCTCTGAACGGTCTCTTGGGCACAAGGAGAGTCCTGCCAAAACTTTTCATCGGCCATTTTCTCCTGCAGCGCATCGATTTGGCGATCTTTGTCTTCGACGTCAAAGATACCCCCGGAGTCGTTCCAGGACAGCCGCACTCTCTTTAATCTTTCTTGAAATATCGTCTCGCATGTTCTACGTCAGTCGCCTGATGCCTTTGACCTCAAGCTCCAGCTCTTCTTTGCTGTCGGCAAATTTATACGCCTCTTCGACCGCTATTTTATTGTCTTTCACAAGACGGGCCAGATTCTGCTTAAAGCTCTCCATACCGAACATGGCACCTTCTTCCAGAAATTTAGGAATATCCGCCAGGCCGCCTTCCCGGATCAGGCGGCTGATGCTCGGCGTCAAGGTCATGCTTTCCCAGGCCGGCAGACGGCCTGAGCCGTCGATTTTAGAAACAAGCCTCAACGAAAGTACGCCTTTGAGGAGAAACGAAAGCTGAAGCCGGATCTCGGCATGCTGGTGCGGCGGGAAAAAGTTGAGGATGCGCTGAACCGTCTGCGAGGTATTGACCGTATGCAGGGTGCTGAAAACCAAGATGCCCATCTCGGCCGCATTGAGCGCTGCCTTCATGGTGTCCAGGTCGCGGATCGTTCCAATGAAAACCACATCCGGGCTCTGCAGCGTGACCTGACGCAACCCCATGAGATACGAAGCAACGTCGATCCCGAGCTCCCTCTGATTGACGACACATTTTTTTGCCGTAAAGGCGTATTCAATCGGGTCTTCTATCGTCAGGACATGTCGGGAAAAATTATTATTGATGTATTCAATCATGCTGGCGATCGTGGTGGATTTGCCGCTACCGGCCGGCCCGGTCAACAACACCAGCCCACGACGCTCGTGGCACAATTTCTGCAACAGCTCCTCCGGCAGGTTGAGGGCCTTGAAATCCGGGACATTCTTTTTGATGCGCCGCATGACAATCGAAGGCACACCTTGCTGGTAAAAAATGCTGACCCTGAAACGCTCCAGGCCTTCCACATCGATGCCGAAATCCGTGTCGTGCGTTTCCTGCAACATTTTCTTATGAACCGGGTCTGCGATCTCGGCAATCACCTTTTCCAAATCCGCCGTCGCCAAAACAGGAATATCCTGCATGGGCGCAAGCTCGCCGTAAATACGCAAATACGGCACGCTGTCCACGCGCAGGAAAACGTCGGAGGCATCCCGCTCGCCCATCACACGCAATAAATCTTTGATTTTCATGTTCGCTCCCTTGGTCAAAACTTCTTTTTACTCTATATCTCAATATTTAATATTGCGCTTGCTTTGTCTTCGTTTCTCGCAGGACCGCTTGCCTTGCCCCAGCGTGGCAAGTCTGCGCTCGGATTATTGACCTCGCTCTCGCCGAATTTCTTGCTGACGGCGAACCGGCCCGTCCCGCTTCGCAGGACAGGCTTCGGCCTGCAAACATCCTGCTAAAAACAAATCCAAGACAAACCGACAATAATCAACTTACAACCACATCTATCCCAGACCTACCAAATATTCTCTCTCCTGTTCCAAAAGATCTTGTTTTTTCTTCGGGCCGGCGCTGTAGCCACCGAGCAACCCGTCTGAGGCAACCACGCGGTGACACGGAACATACGGCGCCAGAGAATTCTTGGTGAGCGCGTTGCCCACGGCCCGCCAACTGCGCGGCCGGCCAATGCGCTTGGCCACCCACTGATAGCTGCGTGTTTGGCCCAAAGGAATCGTCAGGACCGCGCAATAGACAGCTCTTTGGAATGCCGTCCATTTATGTCTGTTGAAATGTTTTTTTGCGGCGCAGCACATGGTGATACTTCAAGGCAAACCGATGAGCCTCATCCCGAACGCACTCAATGAGTTGGCGCATCTTGGAATCCCGCCCCAACTGGACCGGCTCAAGACCCCTAACAGTATAAATCAATTCTTCTCTTTTGGCGATAGCAATCATCGCAACGGCCAATCCAAAGCTTTTGAGCACGTCCCGGGCTGCTTCCAGATGTCCACGACCACCATCAATCACAACCAGGTCCGGCATTTTTTTTGCCTCGCGAAGCAAACGACCGTAGCGACGCCGCAAGACTTCGCGCATCATATCATAATCATCGATGCCGTCGACAGTCTTGATCTTAAAACGGCGGTATTGCGTTTTATCGGGTCCTCCGCGGTAAAAAGACACCATGGACCCCACGGCCTGACGACCGCCGATGTTCGAAATATCAAAGGCTTCGATGCGCACGGGCGCCTTGGATAACCCCAATAGCGAAAGATCGTATTCTGCCCCTGAGGCCTGTCTTGCGTCTAGTTTTTTCAGAGAGATCAAAAGTGTCAAGGCCTCCAGCTGATCCCGGACACCCGCAGCCTCCTCAAAACGCTCGTTTTCGACAAACCGTCGCATCCGCACCGACAGCTCGCTAATGAGCTGCGTATCTTTTTTCGTCAGAAAATCTTCCAGGGTCCTGATGAGCGCGCGGTATTGCATCTGGGAGATTTTTCTCTGACAGGGACCGGCACACAACCCCAGATGATAATGCAGGCACACTTTTCTTGGGAAACGGCGGCAGGTGCAGAACGGAAAACTTTTTCTTAAAATTTTCAGGGCGCGACGCAAAAGATTGGCGCTCGTATAGGGCCCGAAAACATCCGCCGCTTCGTCGGTTTTGCGACGGCGGCCGATCAACACGCGGGGAAACGCCTGGCGGGTGATCTTGATCAACGGGTAACTTTTGTCATCTTTGAGACTCGTGTTGAAACGCGGCCGATAGCGCTTGATGAGCTCATTCTCCAAAAGAAGCGCTTCGTGTTCCGAGGCCGTGGTGCGGACTTCGATGTCGCGCATATGGAAAAGCATAATCTCTGTTTTGATGGAAAGTGCCGACTCCAAAAAATAACTCTTGAGCCTTTTTTTCAAGGAGCGCGCCTTGCCCACGTAAATCACGTGCCGGTTTTTGTCCTTCATGAGGTAAACTCCCGGCCCGTCCGGAAAATGCTTTATCTTTTCTTTCGTAACCACGACACCAAATCCTCAAATTCACAAACCCGAAACAAACGCAGCATAACAGCATACGTGACAGCCCCCAATGCCGTCACCAACATCAAACCTCCCCACCCCGGCCCTGAAACAAAGAGCCGGCCTGCCCCAAAACCAATGACCAAAGCCATCACAAAACTGGCCATGACGGTCTTGGCAACCATACGCTTGGAGGCAACATCAAAGACGTTTCCAATTTTATTTTTCAAAAATTTATGCAGTAGATAAAAATTGAGCGTGGCAGACAACGAGCTCGCCAGGGCAAGCCCGGCGATCTGCCACTTAAAGACAAAAATGAATAAGAAATTCAAAAGGATATTGGATCCAAGGGCCACAGCAGAGGTTTTCACAGGCGTCATCGTGTCCTGAAGGGCATAACAGGCCAGGGAAAGAATGCGCACGCTCGCGTAGCTCAAAAGCCCGAAGGTGTAGAAAAAAACGGCGCGGCTGGTGATGACCGTAGAATAAACACCGAAACTTCCCCTCTGAAAAATAATCTCAACCAGAGGCCTGGCCAACAACAGAATGCCCACCGACAAAGGAACCAATGCCAAAATGATGGCCTTGAGGCAAAACAAAAGTATTGCCTTAAACTCTGCGAAATTTTCCTTGGTGGAACTGGCCGACAAAGACGGCAGGGCCGCATTCGACAACGCCACCCCGAACACGGAAAAAGGAAATTGAATGATGCGGTTGGCATAATAGATCGCGGCGATCGCCCCCTCGCCCACCAAAAATGCCAACGAAGCAAAAATGGTGTCCACAAAAATATTCAGCTGATAGATGCTCGTGCCCAGAATGCGCGGAGAAATAAGACGGCCGATTTTCCGCACAAAGGCTTCCCGCAGCGGATGCGCATAAAAACCACCTTTTTTAAAATCAATCCCGGACTTCAAAAGTGATGGCCCCTGGATCAATACTTGAGCGCAACCGGCCAGCAAAACAGAAAACCCTAAGGCAAAAATCTGCTGCGGGCCGGGCATGCGCAAAATAAAGAACAGCAATAGAATCAAAACCAAATTGTACGCAACTGACGAGGACGCCGGCACGGCAAATGATTTTAAGGAGTTGGCCACAGACATAAAATACGCGCTGACGGTGACCAGGACCAGGTAGGGAAACAAGATTTGTGTCAATTGCACCGCAAGGGTAAATTTGGCGGGGTCGCTCAAAAAACCGGGAGCCATCAGCCGCACAATCAGGGGAGCAGCCAGGACACCCATCACGGCAATTCCTCCGGAAATCGTCAAGAGCAACACCAAAAGGCTGTTGACGAGCCGCAAAAATTCAATCTTTGTCTTTTTGGCAAGGACTTCGCAGAAAACAGGCACAAACGCCGCATTGCCGGCCCCTTCACCCAAGATATCCCGCAGCATATTGGGAATCTTGAAAGCGACAAAGAAGGCCTGGGCCGCAACCCCGGTGCCGAACACATTGGCCATCAGCACGTCCCGGACAAAACCCGTGATGCGCGAAACAACGGTAAAGCCACTGATCACCGACGCCGACTTGAAAATGCTCTTATGTTCTGACATGTTTGTTCATTACTTGTTCTGGCTTTCGGCTTTTTCTCCGCTTGCGTCGGTTTCTTTCCCACCTTCGGTGGGACTTCTTGGAATGACACTAAGGTTGGTCGTACGCCAACGGTCTTTCGCAGCTCGGTGCTCAAGAACTCGGCCCTTTTGCGTATGGCAAAAAGGCCTCGAACAGACTTGAGCATCCCGAGATTGCCCTGTACCGTACGGTACAGGGCCTCGGGATGCCCTCACTGCTCAAGCTGCGTTGGCTAAAACCGACATGGCGCTGAGAAAAAGCCGAAAGCCACAACATCTGATTGACAACACTGCCGTTCTATGATATAAACCCTCTCATCGAAAGGAAGGAGAAAATTCTATGCCACAAAGAAAATGCGCCGCCAAAAGACTACGGATCGACAAGAAAAGATCCCACTACAATGTCGGGGTCAAATCTGAACTCAAAAAAGCCATCAAAGGTCTGCTAAAACTCATCCAGCAGGGTAAGACGGCCGAGGCCAAAGAAAAGATCAAATATGTTTTTTGCAAAATTGATCGCGCTGTGTCCAAGGGCCTCCTGCATAAAAATACGGCTGCCCGCCGCAAATCCAGCCTTGCCTCTAAGTTAAATAAGCCTGCTTAAAAACCCCTCTAACACTATGGTGACATCCACCGAAACCAAAGGGCTTTCGCCTTTGGCTTCTGTGGATCCCCGCGCTTGCGGCATTCCCGCATGCACGGGATTTCGCTAAATAATTAACCATGGTGCTCAAAAATTCGGACGGATCGCCTACATCGCCCTAGCTCTGTGGGCGATGTCCTCATTTAAGTGGTAATCCCGATTCCCTAATCGCTGCGCAGACTTAAGACACATTGGCACGGAAATCTGCTTGCAGGGAGCGGGATAAATTCGGCCATACGACTTATGTCGTACTTCGTACTCCATAAGTTGTGGCCTCATTTAAGTTAAATAAGCCAGCCTAAGAACCAGCGTTTCTAAAATTAACGTCTCCCTGGCAAACGCCGAAGAGGACGATTTTAGTTTTTTGTCCGCCTCCAAAATCAACTTCAGTCCCTTTTTGTAAACCGGCAGAGACAGACGGCGCTGGCCATACGAATGTTCCCACTGCCAAAAAACAGCGCCGAGGATTTTTTCCGTCCGCTGGCGCGCACCTCTTAGTTTTTTGAGCTGGCCCAAAGCCGACTGCGGCTGGCGCTGGATGATCGCGCGACCCAGATCAAAAACATTCAAGGGCCTCTCTGTTTTGAATTGGTGAACCT
Source organism: Candidatus Omnitrophota bacterium (assembly GCA_043801485.1). Classification (GTDB taxonomy): domain Bacteria; phylum Omnitrophota; class Gorgyraeia; order Velamenicoccales; family Velamenicoccaceae; genus JAZDLY01. The sequence goes on from JAZDLY010000100.1 coordinate 6,905, forward strand.
GACCGCCCATCTTTTTCAAATCCTCAACCAGCCGCTCGGCATCCTCCGGTTCCGGGATATCCAGAACAACAACCATGCTCGCTTTAAGTTTAGGCAACTCCGCAAGCAGGGTCGAGCGCTGAGACTTGCCAAGCTGGTGGGCCTGCCGGATCACCAAAAGCCGTCTTTTTGCGCCGCCTGCGGGAAGACACATCAATACTTCTTGGAGCGCCTTTGCGTCCAGACGCTTATCATCCCCATAGACAACGTTGTGATTGAATTCCTTGAGATCTGGCGGGAACAACTTATGCTGAAGGCCTTCGAGCTTTTTTTGTTTGGCGGGCTCGTCAGTTCCTAAAAATATAACAACATGGGGTTCTACCATGCCTCAACGGTTCTCTCAACGATCCGGCGGGCGAGATCGTCGGTGGCATCCTGGACAGCCTGCGCATCCGACTTGACAAAACTCCCGGTGGTGTAATAGGAGGCGTCACCGGCAAAGCTGTTCATTTCCCAGAGCACTTTGTTGGCCTTTTTGTCCGACAGAGTGATATTCACAAAGATGGTCACGCGGTATTCCTGCGGCACATCCTCGGTGGAATCCCGCAGGCTGTCCCTGCGGTAATTAACCAGCGCCCCTTTCAAAACGAGGTCCGCTTCCTCTTTTTTGGCGATTTTTAGATTGCCATCAAAGATATAACGATCCACGACGGCATTCGTGATTTTCTGCTCCAGAAGCGGGAAATACGTCTTGAAACGGCGGCCTTCGCTGTATTCCGATGTCGTGTCGACGCTATTGACAAACGGCTCCACATAGATCGTCTTGTATCCTGTGGCCTGGACATAAGCGCGGGTCGTATAACCACAACCCGCAACAAAAAGTCCCAACGATGTGCCGATCACCACAAGCAGCAATTTTACGTTCTTCGCTTCGCCTGTCTTCTTCACTTGCGCTCCTTTTCTAACGCCTGAATGCGCTCCAGGGACTTCTGGCCCCAATCAGACTTCGGGAATGTCTTGATCACATGATTGTAATAAATCTTGGCGCTCTCATAGGCTTTCTGCTTCTCGTAAAACTGGCCAACTTTGAAATTCGATTCGGCCTCTTTATCCCTGAGCTCGTCAATCCGCTGTTCGGCCTGTTGGGCAATCTCCGCATCCGGGTGCAGCTTGACGAATTCCTTGAATTTTTCCTGGGCCTCCTGAGTCAGGGTTTGGTCGTAGGGCGCATCCAGCGAAGATCTGGCCGCGCAGAGGGCGATCTGGAATTTAGCGGGCTCTGCCCATTCGCTGTTGGAATAATTGTCAATCACCTTCTGAAATTCATCCACCGCCTCGCTGAAAAACCCTTTGGCCTTTGATGTCAGACCGATTTTATACTGGCTGGCTGCCGCATAGGCCCCATAGGGCGCGTTTTCAATAATCTTGCGGAAAATCTCGATTGCGGCGGATTCTCCCGTAAAATTAATACCGATGATTTTTTCGCGATAATCCAGCAATCTCTGCGCAACGATATACTCCTGTTTGAGCACATCTTCGTTGCGTTTGCTGAAAGGATACTTGTCGATGATTTTCTGATAGGCCTGGTAGGCTTCGTAATATTTGCCCATTTCTTCCAAGCAAAGCCCCATATAGAACTGCGCTTCGGGCGCCTGGACCGCATCAGGGTAGTATTTGACGAGTTTCTTGAGCTCTTCGTAGGCGGTCCTGTAGTCCTTGGTCTCATAATAGCCTTTGGCAAAACTGAGCTGCTCCTGCGGGCTTTCTTTGGGGGCATATTTGGGATTGGTCCATTTTTTTGACTCTGGCGTCCAAATCCAATACGCCCAAGAGGTTTGGGACAAAATCAACCACGCGCAAAAAGCGAAAATGACCTTGTTTTTCATAGCGAATACTCTATCACAGCCCCTGGCCTTTGTCAACGTAACGAGAATATCTGGACGCGAATAATATTTTACTCTACAATACCTACATCATGCTCACGATTGGCTCTCTTAAACTCAACTCCCCTGTGCTTCTGGCGCCTTTGGCAGGCATCAGCGATTCTTCCTTCCGGCTCATCTGCCGGCAATTCGGCGCGGGTTTTACCTTTGTCGAAATGATCAATGCGCGCGCCCTGTCCTTTAAAAATAAAAAAACAAAAAAAATGCTGAACTGCGACCCTTTAGACAAGCCGATCGGCATCCAGCTTCTGAGCGCTGAATTGCCCTATGTGCTCAAGGCCCTGGAAGTCTTAGAACGGTTTGACTTTGACCTCTTGGATTTCAATGCCGCCTGCCCTGTCAAAAAGGTCTGCCGCCGGGGCGAGGGCGCCGCGCTCGCCAAAGACCCTGAGAAATTCGAACAATTACTTCAAGAGATCGTCCGGAGATGGTCAAAGCCCGTGACTGTCAAAATCCGCAGCGGCTGGGATTCTTCAAACCTCAATGCACTGGACATGGCCCGCCGCGCGGAACAGGCGGGTTGCCAGGCCGTCTTTATCCACGGTAGGCACCGCAACCAATTTTATAAAGGAACAGTCGACTACGCGATTATTGCCGCCGCGAAAAAAAGTGTTCGTATCCCGGTCATCGCCAGCGGAGATATTTTTTCCGCTACCAGTGCCAAAACCATGTTTGACGAAACCGGCTGCGACGGAATTTTGGTCGCGCGCGGCGCTTTGGGCAATCCCTGGATTTTCCCGGAGATCAAGGCCGGCTTGAAAAACAGCTCTTTGCCTCCTCCGCCTTGCGTCAATGACATTAAAGAAACGCTGCGCAAGCATCTGGACTTATCCATTGCCGAGCATGGCGAAAATAACGCCATAAAAATCATGCGCAAGTACGTCGGGTGGTATTTTAAAGGACATCCCTTCGTGCGGCCTCTGCGGCAAAAGGCCACGGGCGTAAAAACAAAAAATGAATTCCTGGTATTGATAGAAGGCATTCCTGTGTGCTACAATTGTGCTACGACACGTGCGGAGATCCACTAAGATGCGTTCCATCGCTTTCGCCGGAATTTTATCCGCTTTTCTTTTGGCAAGCCCTTCCGAAGGACGCGCCGAAAAATTCCAGGGCTCTTTTTCTTCGGATGTGCTCGATCAGAATAAAAAGGCTGCTTTAAAACCCCAGCTGACGCCGCCCAGAACCACAACAACACCGACAACCGTGCCGATTGTGTCTGCGCCTGTTTCAGCTCCCAGCGCGCCTGCGGCTGCGATCCAAACCACAATCCCGCAAACCACCTTTCCTCAGGCCACAACACAGACGACTTTCCCCCAGGCCGCGCCTGAAATTGTGACAAGCCCTCTATCAACTCAAAATATCAAAATGCCTCAAAAGATGACCAACCCGTGGGATCTCAAAAAAGTAGATATTTCTGTGCCTGACAACGAGAGAAAGTGGCGCATGATGCTGGCGCAACAACAGGCAAAGGCTGCCAAAAAGAAAAAAACGTTCTCCGAAAGAATCTTGGAAGA